>CAZFBB010000089.1:0-12562 GCA_964517235.1 uncultured Fusobacteriaceae bacterium | reverse complement strand
TACTTACTAAGTCTACTCCAGAAGGGGCAAGGGACTTTTTAGTACCAAGTAGGACGAATGAGGGGAAATTTTTTGCGTTACCACAATCGCCTCAATTATTCAAACAAATTTTAATGATAGGCGGAGTAGAAAGATATTACCAACTTGCTAAATGTTTTAGAGATGAGGATCTTAGAGCAGATAGACAGTTGGAGTTTACACAACTTGATATTGAAATGTCATTTGTAACTTCAAATGAATTTATGGAAAATATGGAAGGATTAGCTAAAAAAGTTACTAAGGATGTAACTGGCAAAGAGATTAATTACACATTTGATAGAATAAGTTATGCAGAAGCAATGGATAAATATGGTTCAGATAAACCAGATTTAAGATTTGCTATGGAGATAATTGACCTTTCTGAGATAGGAAAGGGATGTAGTTTTAAAGCTTTTAAATCAACTGTAGAAGCAGGAGGACTCCTTAAAGGATTGAATGCTAAAGGAGCACAGGGTAATTATTCTAGGAAAGGAATAGATGAATTAACAGAATTTGTTAAGATATATGGAGCTAAAGGTTTAGCATGGATTAAAATAGAAGAAAGTGGAGAGATAAAATCTCCAATAGCGAAATTCTTTAGAGAAGAAGAGTTAAATGCTATAATTAGTAGAATGAATGGAGAAAATGGAGATTTATTATTATTTGTAGCTGATAAAGCTAAAGTAGTTTGTGACTCATTAGGAGCTCTTAGACAAAAGCTTGGGAAAGAACTTGGACTTATTGATGAAGAAGAGCTTAAATTTTTGTGGGTAGTAGATTTCCCATTACTTGAATGGAGTGAAGAAGAAGGAAGATATAAAGCTCAACACCATCCATTTACTGCAATTAAAGAGGAAGATATACCATTACTTGAAAGTGCACCGGAAAAGGTAAGAACAGTTAGTTATGACATGGTATTAAATGGATATGAAATTGGTGGAGGAAGTATAAGAATCCATCAAGAGGAAGTTCAAGAAAAGATATTTAAATTGCTAGGACTTAGCCAAGAGGAAGCAAGAGAAAAATTTGGATTCTTCTTAGATGCTTTTAAATATGGTGCTCCACCTCATGGAGGAATGGCTTATGGAGTAGACAGGTTTCTTATGGTACTCTTAAAAGAAAGTTCAATAAGAGATGTAATTCCATTTCCTAAAACGAATAAAGGACAATGTTTGATGACAGAAGCTCCTGGAATAGTAGATGAAGAGCAACTAGCAGAACTTAAACTTAAAAGTACTGGAGATAAAAAATAAAGGTTGATTTTTCTTGAAAAATCATTTATAACATATATATAAGCCCCTGAACTGTGCTTTATCTGTGTATTTCTTGGCCGAACATTTTATTTTAGGAAGTTTATTAGGTAGAAGTAATTCAGGCAAATCACGATTAAGTTGACTTAATACGGATTCTGTATACTTTTATACATAGATTACCACTTATTTGGTCAGAGACCAAAATCTATATAGAAAAGGCAGTTTGGGGCACAAGTTAATAAATTATCCCTAGTTTGTGCGTTATTCCAATGTTATTTTGGGCCTAAGTTCGCCTAAGGGACTGGCGCTACATTTAATAAATCAGTATTGTCACGACGTGACTTTAGAGCATGTACGGACTCTGTATATTAAATTTAACTGGTTACCACCTGTAATGGAAGGCGACCAAAATCAGAAAGAAGACGGCAAAACCGGGGTTTATGAAAAATTAAGAATTAAGATTTTGTCTTAATTCTTAATTTTTCATGTTAAAAAAGTTTTGATAGAAAGGGTTATTATAGACTCTTTTCTTAGATATAATATATTAAGGAGAGTAAATTGATGAAGTTAATTGAAAAAGAAATAGGCACTTTGTTTGTTGATACCGTGTCTAAGCTGTATGAGAATGTGGATGGGTTAAAAGATGTGCAAATACAAGCAACAAAAGAGGCAAAATTTGGAGATTATCAAACTAATTTTGCTATGATAAACTCTAAATTGTTGAAAAATAATCCACGATCTATAGCTGAGAGTATAAAAGAAAACTTCGTTGATAATAATATAGTAGAAAAAATAGAAATAGCAGGACCTGGATTTATAAATATTTTTTTAAATGAAGAATATTTAGGAGATAAAATAGGTAAAATAGGGGAAGAATCATTTGATTTTGACTTTCTAAATAAAGATGGTCAAGTAATAATAGATTATTCTTCGCCCAATTTAGCTAAACGTATGCATATTGGTCATTTAAGAAGTACAGTAATTGGTGATTCGATAAAAAGAATATATAAATACCTTGGATATGATGTTGTAGCAGACAATCATATAGGTGATTGGGGAACTCCTTTTGGTAAATTGATGGTTGGATATGAAAGATGGCTTGATAGAAAAGCTTATGAAGAAAATCCAGTAGATGAACTTGAGCGTATTTACGTTAAATTTGCCAATGAAGTAGAACTTAATCCAGAACTAGAAGAACTAGCAAGGGAAGAAATTGCAAAAACTCAAAGTGGTGATGAAAGTAGGATAAAACTTTGGAAAGAAATTTTAAATGCTACTTTGGAAGAAAATGAAAAACTATATAAAAAAATGGATATAACTTTTGATACATATTATGGTGAATCATATTATAACGATATGATGCCCGGGGTTATAGATGAATTAGATAAAAAGAGACTATTAACTGTTGATGAAGGTGCCAAGTTGGTATTCTTTGATGAAAGTGAAAACCTTCATCCATGCATTATCCAAAAGAAAGATGGAGCTTTTTTATACTCAACAAGTGATTTAGCTACTATTCAGTTTAAAAGAAGAGAGTATAATATAAATAGAATGGTGTATGTTACTGATGAAAGACAGCAAGACCATTTTAGGCAGGTATTTAAGATAGCTGATATGTTAGGTTGGACAGATGAAAAAGTACATATTTGGTTTGGAATAATGAGATTTGCAGATGGAATATTTTCAAGTAGAAAAGGAAATGTAATTAAGTTATCTGAATTATTAGACGAAGCTATAAGTAGAGCACTTGAAATAGTAAATGAAAAAAATCCTGATTTATCAGATGAAGAAAAGAAAAATATAGCAGAGGTAGTTGGGATAGGTGCTGTAAAATATGCTGATCTTAGCCAAAATAGACAAAGTGCAATTATATTTGAATGGGATAAAATTCTTAGTTTTGAGGGAAATACTGCACCATATTTACAATATACATATGCAAGAATACAATCTATATTAAGAAAATCAAATGAAGAAAAAATTAACTTAGATGGTAAATTTAAGTTAGTAGAGAAGCAAGAAAGAGCTTTAGGACTTGCTTTGATGGAATTTCCAAATGCAGTTTTGAATGCAGCAAATTCATATAAACCAAATTTAATTGCTGAATACTTGTATGAAACAGCAAAGAAATTTAATACATTCTACAATGCACTACCTATATTAAAAGCAAACAGCGAAGATGTATTAAAATCTAGACTTATTTTAGCAGATAGAACTGCAAAAATTTTAAAAGAAGGTCTAGACTTATTAGGTATAAAAACAGTAGATAGAATGTAATATCTTATAACCAATAAGGGGGAAAACTATGGACCAAGAGAAAAAAACAGTAGACGAAATGCAAGCAGTAGTATTCGTACTTAACAAATCATATTATGGAGTACCTATCTTACAAGTACAAGAAATAGTTAAGATGACGGAAATTACTAAATTGCCAAATACTCCAAAGTTTGTTGAAGGAATAGTAAATCTGAGAGGGCAAATCATTCCAATAATTGATTTAAGAAGGAGATTTAATCTGCCAGTAGCAGAAGTAGATGAAAACTGGAAAATCTTAATTCTTAAGATAGAGGAAATTCAGTTTGGAGTAATGGTAGATCAAATATCTGAAGTAGAAAAAGTACCTACTTCTTTAGTTGAAGTGCCACCGAAAGTAGTATCTGGAGTAAGAGGAGAATTTATTAATGGTATAGCAAAAACTAATAATAGATTGTTAATCTTGTTAGATATAGAAAAGATACTTAGTGTTGAAGAAATAGAGATATTACATGAAATAGAAGGTTAAAGGCGGATTATCCGCCTTTTGGCATATAAAGGAGTTTAGGTAATATATGGAAGATAAAAAAGAGTTGTTAATAGTAACAGGTGTGTCAGGTGCAGGTAAATCAACTGCAATAAATTTTTTTGAAGATAGAGGTTATTTGACTATAGATAATTTACCAGCATTTTTTTTGAGTAAGTTATTTGAAACATTTGTAGAGTATCAAGATAAAATGAAAAATGTAGCAGTTGTAATAGATACAAGATCTTTTAGCACAACTATCGAATTTTTTAAAGAATTAGAAAAACTAAAAAAGAAGGAAATATCCTATAAAATATTGTTTTTAGATGCAAAAACGGAATATATTCTCAACAGATATAATCTTACAAGAAGAAAACACCCAATAGCTACAGGAGCAACCTTACATGAAAAGATTAAAGAAGAGAAAAAACTTTTGGAACCAATAAAAAATATTTCTAACTATGTATTAGATACATCTAATCTTAGTGCTAAAGAACTTATAAAAGACTTGGAAGCCTATCTTAATAACAAAAATAAGCAATTAACTATTAGTTTCTTTTCCTTTGGATTCAAATATGGTTTGCCTATAGACCTTGATTTATTATTTGATGTTAGATTTTTGCCTAATCCCTATTATATAAATGAACTTAGGAACTTAACTGGAAATAATAAAGAAGTATCTAAATATGTATTAGGTTTTGAAGAAACAATAGAATTTTATGAAAAATTAATAGATATGTTAGACTATTTATTTCCTAAATATATAAAAGAGGGGAAGTCACACTTGTCTATAGGAATAGCATGTAGTGGAGGGAAACATAGGTCAGTAACTCTTGTTAATAAACTTTATGAATATTATAAAGGAAGTGAATTGGTAGAGGTAGTTAAGTGCCATAGAGATATAAAAAAGCATTAATGGAGTAGATATGGAAATATATAAAGTAGCAAAGGAGATGCCTTTATTACCAGGTGTTTATTTAATGAAAAAAGAAAATAAGATTATCTATATAGGAAAAGCAAAAAATCTTAGAAATAGAGTAACATCTTATTTTAATCGAGAACATGATAGTGAAAAAACTAAAGAGTTAGTTAAAAATATAGAAAAAATAGAATATATTATATGCAATAGTGAAGTAGATGCTCTTATACTTGAAAATAATTTGATAAAAAAGCATATGCCCAAGTATAATATAATGCTTAAAGATGAAAAGACATATCCGTATATAAAAATAACAAAAGAGAGTTTTCCAAAGTTGAGTGTAATAAGGTCTACAAAGTATTTAGAAGGAAAAAGTGCTATTTATTTTGGACCTTATCCACAAGGGATATATAATTATGTAAAGATACTCAAAAAAATATTTCCCATTAGAGATTGTAAGAGAGATATGGACAAAATCTATGATAGACCTTGTTTGAAATATTATATGAAAATGTGTTTAGGTCCTTGTGTTTACAAAAACATATTAAAGGAGTATAATGATAACGTGGAAAATGTTATTTCTTTTTTAAAGGGAGATGTAAAAGAGATTATTAAGAACCTTAAGAAAGAAATGTTATTAGCTAGTGAGGAGATGGATTTTGAAAAAGCTATTATTTGTAGGGGAAAAATTGGTGAAATAGAGAAGGTTAATCAAAATCAAATATCTGAATTGGGAAGAGCTGTTGATGAAGACGTCTTTGTCTTTGAAGTAGAAGGAGACAGGCTTTTTTTGTGTATACTCGGTATTAGAGATGGAAAGATATTGGGGAAAACAAGCAGTAATCAGCAGATAGACGAGCTATTTAGAGAAGATCTTTTTTTGAATATATGCACAATGTATTATATGAAACATCCTCTACCCAAAAACCTCCTGTTCGATAAAGTTTATGAAAAGCATGGAGAAGACATTAAAGAATGGGCATTAAAGGGAAAAGAAAAAAATATTAATGTTTTTTTTCCAAAGATTAAAAGCCGTAAATTAGAACTTATTAGTATGGCAAAAGTTAATCTAGAAAAAGATATGGAAAATTACTTTAAGAGTAAAAAAGTTCTTGAAGAGAGTCTTATATATCTTTATAAAACACTGGGATTAAAAAGATATCCAAAGCGTATAGAATGTTTTGATATATCTAATATACAGGGCTCAGATGCTGTTGGAGCAATGACAGTAGCAATAGATGGCAAATTAACAAATAAAGAATATAGAAGATTTAAGATTAAGACTAAGAGCACACCTGATGACTTTGAGATGATGAGAGAAGTTATGAAAAGAAGATATGGGAAGCTAGATGAGAAAGACTTTCCAGAATTACTATTAATTGATGGTGGTAAGGGACAATTAAATGCTGTTGGAGAGGTTCTTTTTGAATTGGGAGTACTTGATAGGATAGAAGTTATAAGTATAGCAAAGAGAGAGGAAGAGATATTTTTATTAGGTGTTTCTGAACCATTTATATTTGACAAGCGGGGAGAAACTCTTAAGATTTTGCAAAGGTTAAGAGATGAAGCACATAGGTTTGGAATAACTTATCATAGAAAATTACGTAGTAAAAGGGTAATTAGTAGTGAGCTTGATAATATAAGTGGAATAGGTAAAAAACGTAAAGAACTGTTACTTAGAGAGTTTAAAAGTATAAAAAAAATAGGGGAGGCAAGCTTAGAAGAATTAAAGATATTCCTACCAGAAAATGTAGCAGTTGAAGTAAAAAAGAAATTGAAAGGGGATGAGTAGGATTAAAAAAATATTAGTAATTGATGATGAAAGTAGCATAAGATTTCTGCTTAAAGAAATTATAGTTGATATGGATTATGAATTTATAGAAGCTAGTAGAGCTGAAAAGGGATTAAAAATAATAGAAAAGGAAGAAGTAGACCTAGTTCTTCTTGATATACAACTTCCAAATATGAATGGTTTAGAAGCAATCAGGAAAATAAGGGAAATTAATAAAGAATTACCTGTGTTTATGATAACAGCTTTTCATAGTATGGTAGATGTTGTAGAAAATATGGATGTTAATGTTCAAGAATTTATACAGAAGCCATTTGATTTACATGAGTTAAGAGATAAAATTAGGGAAGTGTTGGGTTAAAAAAAAGGGGGGTTCTGCATGAAGATTAAAGTAAATGATTTGAAAGTAGGTATGAGACTCAGGCAAAGTGTATATCATACTGGAAGAATACTAATAGAAAAAGGACAATTACTAAATGAAAAACATATTGAAAAATTAAAAAACTTTTCTGTATTTGAAGTAAATATAGAAAGTGAAGCAGAGGAAAAGATGAGGGTTATTAGGGAAAATGAGAAAAGGATAAAAGGTGAGTTTGTAGAAGTATATAAACAAACTGTTGAAAAAACAAAGGGTCTCTTTGAAGATGAAGCAGAAGATATAAATAAGGAAGTTGTAAGGGAAATAGTTGAAGATACCTTAAGTGGTCTTGAAAAAAATACAGATATATTTCTTACTTTGCTTGAAATGAGAGAGGAAGAAAACTATTTGTATGAGCACTCTATAAAATCATCTATTATTGCAATGAGTATAGGGATAAAGTTAGCCTATAAGAGGGAAAAGTTAGAGTTGTTGGGAAAAGCAGCGTTACTACACGATATAGGTATGTTTAAAATAGATAACAATATATTGAAAAAGGAAGATAAATTGACCAAAGAAGAAGTAGAAGCAATTAGAAGTCACACAGAAATGGGAGCAAAACTACTTGAAAAAGAAGAAGAAGAAGTAAGGTTAGCAGCTTTGTATCATCATGAAAGAGTAGACGGTAGTGGTTATCCAAAGGGTTTAACTTCTCATGAAATATCAGAAATTACAAAAATTGTTTCTATTGCTGATCTGTATGCTGCATTAATTAGTGATAGGGTATATAGAGAAGCAAAAGATTCAAAAGATGTAATTAAATATTTAATGTCTGTTGCAAGTAAACAAGTAGATACAGATATAGTGAAAAAACTTTTAGAAAATATGAGTTTATTTGCTATGGGTTCCTATGTAAGATTAAGTAATGGACTTAGAGCAAAAGTTGTAAAAGTAACAGAAAATCCATTTAGACCTATTATTGATGTAGAAGAAGATGGAGAATTAACGAGAATTGATCTTAGTCAAAAGGAAAATTCACTAATTTATATTATGAGGTTAATTGTATAATGAAAAAAATAAATGTTTTTGTCTTGTTACTAATATTAGTAGTAACAGGTTGCAATAGGGAAATAGTACTTAGAAAAGAAACAATAGTCACAGCACCCTTTAATAAAGAAAAGGTTAAAGAAGGAGATTATATTCTTAATCTTTATAAAATTGACTATCCAGATGGATTAAAGGGTAAACAAGAATTTTATAATAATATAAACTTGTTTTTTAAAAAATTTTATTTAGAAGGAAAAAAGATAATTTTTTTGGTTGATAGAAATTATTATTATGATTATCATAGGTTAGAGGAGTATAGTTTGTTAAAAGAAGAGTTGTTACTGGATAAACCTGCTTCTACATTACTCGATTACGAAGTAGAGCTCTTAAGAGATATAGCTCCTATAGAAATGGAAAAATATCAGGGAACAGTCCAAGAATATCTGAATTTACAAGTTGCTTATTTAATGGATTTTTTAGGAGAAGGAAAAGATTTTGACAAAAATTACCTTTATACAGAGAGAGAAAAAAATATATATGTAAATAGGTTAAAGGATATACGTAGAGAAAACTTTGAGCTTATTAAATCTCTTAATATAGATATGGTCTTAGAAATAGAAAATCCTTATTCAGCTGGTGAAAAGGGAAATAAATATTTTACTGAAAGGGACATAATACTATCAACAACTAGTAAATTTGATAGTGAGCTTAATTCTATAGAGATACCTATATATATTAGGAATATAAAAGTAGAAGATATAGATAGAATTATTAAAGGACAGGATTTTATTGATAACAATGTAATTATTATTGAGAATGATAGATTTAAGGGCTATCTTCATAAAAAATTTTTCATGTTTTTTATAGGAGGTCAGGAAGAATTTAGAGAGTATGCAGATTATGGAATAAACCTTAAAGTGAAAAAATTGACTTTTGAAGAGATGTTAAGCACTGAAGAAGGATTTGTAATCTCAGACTTTACAGGAGGAAAATAGAGTGAATCTGAATTTTGTACTTATAGTAATAGTAATTATCTTCTGTTTTATAATTTTTGCTATAGCTTTAAAAAAGGTTAATGAATCCCATGTGGAAAACATGAATAAATTAATGAGATCTATAGTAAATAGGATAGATGATCCAGATATAGATGATGATATTAGAGATGGTTATGATGAATTAATGGAAGAACTCCAAAAACAAGAACAAGCCCTTTATGAGTCGGTAGAAGAGATAAATTCCTATAAAAAAGAATTAAATATGACTTATAAAAGTTTACTTGCCAAATCAACTGAATTAGAATACTCAAATTCAGTACTTGAAAAGAGAGTAGCAAATTTGTCTAACCTTAATGCTGTAGGTAGGTCTGTTCTTTCAGAGCTTGATTTGGAAAAGATAATATCTATTATTATGGATGCTTTTTTTGTTTTAACTGGAGTAAAAAAAATTGCAATTTATCTGTGGGAAGATAATAAATTGGTAAATAAAGCATTTAAAGGAAATTTGAAGGAAGTTAGAGACTATAATTTTCAAGATGAAGAACTTGATTATGGTGACATATATGAAAGTGTATCAAAGGAGATAATAGAAAAGGATGAAAAAATTGTTTATTCTAAACTTAATGTAAAAGGTAAGGAACTTGGTGTGATTTATATAATAAGTGGAATAGATGAAGAAGGGGTTAGAAGTGATAAGGAAACTGTTAATGCTCTTGCTATGCATGTAGCTATCGCTATGAATAACTCTAAGATGTATTCTGAACTTGCAGTAAAAGAAAGATTAGGAAAGGAGATTTCAATTGCAAGTAATATTCAGAAGAATCTTTTGCCAAAAGATGTAAAAATACCATTTAAACTTGATAAAGCAGAATACTTTGAACCTGCTAAAGAGATAGGTGGAGATTATTATGATTATAATGTTTATGATGAGAACTGTTTATTTATAACTATTGGAGATGTTAGTGGAAAAGGAGTACCAGCTTCGCTTCTTATGACAACGATAAGAGCTACACTTAAAACACTTTGCTATAAAGATGATAATGTGGCAGATATACTTATAAACTTAAATAACTTTGTTTGCCCAGATATGAGTGAAGAGATGTTTGTAACTATATTTCATAGTCTTTATGATAGTGAAAATAAGAGATTGTACTACTCAAATGCAGGACATAATCCTTTAATTGTATATAAAAAGAATAGGGATGAAGTAATAGAAGAAACAGTAAAAGGAACAGCTATAGGTTTTTTTGAAGGTTATAGGTATAAATTAGGAAAGATTGAATTGGAAGAAGGAGATATTTTAGTTTATTACACAGATGGAATAACAGAAGCTGAAAATAGAATTAAAGAATTATATGGTGTAGATAGGCTGAAAGGTGTTATTTTTGAAAATAGTGAAGAAAGTGCAACGGACATAAAGGAAAAAATCCTCACATCTGTAGAGCACTTTAGAGAAGGGCATGAGCAAGTAGATGACATTACTTTATTGGTAGTGAAAATATAGCTCTAAGTGGGAGTGAGAAGATTGGAAGTAAATAAAAGGATATTATTAATTGATGATCAAGAAGAAATCCTAATGAGTATGAAAAAGTTATTAAGTGGAGAAGATAGTCTTAGAGATCTTAATAATAAAATGAAAAGTATATTAGATGAGTTTTATCAAGAAGAAAATAGTAAAAAAGAAGTATATGATGTAGATATAGCTCTTAATGGAAAAAAAGGTTATGAGATGGTTAAAGAAGCAATGGAGGAAGGGGAACCTTATTCAGTTGTTACTGTTGATATGCGTATGCCAGGTTGGGATGGGCTTAAAACAGCAAAAGAAATACGAAAAATAGATAGCAATATAGAAATAATAATAATTACAGCATACACTGATATTAAAAGGGAAGAATTGGTAGAAGAAATAGGAAAACCAGAAAAACTTTTATATCTGAAAAAACCCTTTGAAAGAGAGGAGATACTTCAGGTAATATTGTCTCTTACTTTAAAGTGGTCTCTTGAACAAAAAGTTAAAAATCAGTTGATGATAATAAAAAATGCCAAAAACAGTCTTGAAGATGTAATTAATGGTATTAGTGAAATAGAAAAATCGACTCCATCATCAATAAAAACTGTATACAAAACTATTTTAAAAGAACTTTCTATTTTACTTAAGAGTAAAAATGCAGGAATAGTTTTTGATGATAGTTTGTTAAAACTTAATAATAATGTTAATTTAGGTAAGTATGAAGATTATAAAATTACCAAAAAAGAAGTGGACTATAATAGTTATTTTGTAGAAAAAAATAATTATCTATTTGTAACTTTTTTTTGTGAAATGAATAATTGTAATACAAATTATAATATAAATAGTGCTATAGGTGTATTTGAAATAGGTAAAGGTGGAAAAGTAGATAAGCAAATACTTGATATATTTATTTCTCATTCAAATAATCTACTTAGAAATGCTAGTCTATATACACAATTAGAAGAAAAAAATCGTGAATTAATGCTTAGCAATAGAAAACTTAAGGAAGCAAATGCACTTAATAAAAAGTTTTTAGTAATATCAAGTCATGAGTTGAGAACTCCAGGTACTATAATTGCTGCATATGCAGAGTTGCTTGCCACTGGGAAAGTAAAAAGTGTAGATAGAGTTGCAAAGGGTCTATCAAATGCAGCAATGAGATTAAATATACTCATAGAACAAATGTTAGAAGTATTTGCTACTAGTGATATGAAAGCTCATTTGGTAGTAAATAAGAGTCAATATGATATTAATGAAATTTTTGATGCTGTATATGAAAAAGTCGGAATATTTTTAGAAAAACGGAATCAGACCCTTGAATTTGTTAATAGTTCAAAATATAATAAGTTTTATATAGACAAAAATAAAGTTGTAGAATTTATATTTTTTAATCTGATTATGAATGCGATTAAGTTTAGTGAAGATGGTTCCACAATAAAGGTAAAGATTAGAGATAGTCACTTTCAAAATAAACTTCAAATAAGCATAGAAGATAATGGGGTAGGGATGACTGATTATGAAAAGAAAAATATGTTTAAAGCTTTATTTGTAGGAGGGAATGAAAATCATCATCATTCAGGTCTTTACGAATATAAAGCAAAAGGTCTTGGTTTGGGACTTACTATAGTAAAAAATATAATTGATATGATAGGTGAAGAGATAGCATGTGAGAGCAGTTTGGAAAAAGGGACAAAGATTACATTTACTCTTCCTTATAAAGAAAGCTAATATTGACAAGAAATAGAAAAAAAGATATAATCTAAAAGATTAGCATAAATTAATCCGACGTAAGTCGGATTCTTTTTTCTAAAGTGTAAAATTTTGGTTGGAATAACTTTATATGGAGGAAATATGTACGATAAAGTAATGGAAACAGTAAAATTCTTAGAAGGAAAAA
>CAZFBB010000088.1:0-12827 GCA_964517235.1 uncultured Fusobacteriaceae bacterium | reverse complement strand
CTGCTTCTATAACTCCACCAGTACGTCCAAAAATATCTGCAGCTCCAGTACTAGCTCCAAGAGGATTGTCAAATTCCATATTTGATAAAGTATCAAAATCTAAACTAGCTTGTTTAATAAGATGAGCTAATTCTCTTGTTGAAATGGAAATATCTGTATCTCTATTACCATCTTTACTAAACTCTTCTCTATTTGCTTCGTATTTTTTAGCAAGACATGGCATAATACTTACAACTACTAAATCTTTTCTATCTATTCCCATATCCTTAGCCCAAATATCCTTTACTACTGTACTAAACATTTGCTGAGGAGATTTTGCACTACTAGGTATATCAAGCATATCAGGGAAGTTGTGTTCAATAAATTTTACCCATGCAGGACAACAAGAAGTTAAAAGAGGAAGAGGTACACTTTTATCTCCATCTAAATATCTAACTAACCTGTCCTTTAATTCACTAGCTTCTTCCATAATCGTAAGATCTGCAGCCCAGTTTGTATCAAAAACATAATCAAAACCTAATTTTTTAAGGGCATTTACAATTTTTCCTTGTACATTAGTTCCAACTGGACAACTAAATTCTTCCCCAAGAGCAACTCTTACTGCAGGGGCAACTTGTGCAACTACTGTTTTTTGAGGATTAGCAAGAGCTTCTACAACATCCCAAGAATAGTCTCTTTCATGCAGTGCTCCCACAGGACAAACAGCTACACACTGACCACAGAAAGTACAACTTGTATCTTCAAGGTCTTGTTCATGGCTAGGTCCAACTACAGATTCAAAACCTCTATATAAACCAGATAAAACATTACAACTTTGAACTTTGTTACACATAGTTTCACACCTACGACACATGATACACTTGTTCATATCTCTTATAATTGCTGGACTATTATCTATGCGATGTTTACTCTTTTCTCCTTCAAATCTAATTGACTTAATTCTATTTTCTTCAGCAAGATTTTGTAGTTCGCACTCACCACTTTTTGAACAAATAAGACAATCTTTTGGATGATTTGAAAGTATAAGTTCTATTATTGATTTTCTTATATGTATAAGTTCTAAAGAGTTTGTAATAACATTCATCCCTTCATAAATCTTTGTTTCACATGCAGGATATAAATTCTCTCCATTGTCTACTTCTACTACACATACTCTACAACATGCTTTATCATTAACATAACCAATAGTATCCATATGAAGGTGACAAAGTGTAGGAATCTTTATACCTATACTCCTTGCAGCTGCAAGTATTGTACTTCCCTTAGGTGCTTCTACATTTATACCATTAATCTTTAAATTTACTAACTCCATCATATTCCCCCTAGGCCTTTATTATTGAATTAAATCTACATGCGTTATAACAAGCTCCACATTTTATACATCTATCTTGGTAGATAAAGTGTTTTTCTTTTACCCTGCCAAGGATAGCTTCTGTTGGACATGCTTTTACACAGGCTGTACAACCTATACATTTGTCTGTTATTGTAAACTGAATAAGTTGAGTACAAACTTTACTTGGGCATTTTTTATTTTCGACATGGGCAAGGTACTCGGAGTAGAAGTTATTTAATGTAGATAAAACAGGGTTTGGAGCTGTTTTTCCCAATCCACACAAACTAGCCTTTTTTATAGTATTTGAAAGATCTTTTAATAAATCAAGGTCTTCTACTTTTCCCTCTCCCAAAGTCATACGATCTAATATTTCATAAAGTCTTTTATTACCAATACGACAAGGGGTACACTTACCACAAGATTCATCAACAGTAAAACCAAGGTAGTATTTTGCAACACTAACCATACAATCATCTTCATCCATTACTATCATTCCACCAGAGCCCATCATAGAACCCTTTTCCTTTAAAGTATCAAATTCTATAGGTATGTCTAGGTCTTTTTCTGTCAAACATCCTCCAGATGGTCCACCAGTTTGCAAGGCTTTAAACTCTCTACCACTAGCAGTACCGCCACCAATATCAAATATAACTTCTCCAAGGGTAGTTCCCATAGGCACTTCTATAAGGCCTACATTTTTTATTTTACCAGCTAGAGCAAATACTTTTGTACCCGGTGATTTTTCAGTTCCTATACTTCTAAACCATTTGGCACCCTTATTGATAATACTTGATATATTAGCATATGTTTCAACATTGTTGACATTTGTTGGTTTCTTCCAATAACCGCTTACAGCAGGAAAAGGTGGTTTTAAAGTAGGTTCTCCTCTTTTTCCCTCCATAGAGTGGATAAGAGCTGTTTCTTCACCACAGACAAAAGCTCCAGCACCAAGTTTTAATTTGATATCAAAATTAAATTCTGTATTAAAGATCTTTTTTCCTAATAAGCCTTTTTCTTTAGCTTGTTCTATAGCTATATTTAACCTTTTTATTGCAAGGGGATATTCAGCTCTTATATATATAAGTCCTTCATCACTACCTATTGCATAACCACATATTGCCATAGCTTCAAGGACTGAATGTGGATCACCTTCCAAAATTGATCTGTCCATAAATGCTCCAGGGTCTCCTTCGTCTGCATTACATACTACATATTTCTTCTCAGACTGACTTTTTTTAGCTAAGGACCACTTAAGACCAGTTGGGAATCCACCTCCACCTCTTCCTCTTAATCCACTGTCTGTTATCTCTTTTATTACTTGCTCTGAACTCATTTGTAGACTTTTATAAAGGGCTCTATATGCTCCTTCATATATTGCTTCTTCGAGGTTTTCAGGATTTATATAACCACAATTTTTAAGAGCTATCTTTACTTGTTTATCACTTTGAAATACATCTGTTTTTAATTCTTTATTGTATTGTAATTCACGAAGTAATTTTTCAGCTTTTTTTATGTTAACATTCCCATATATTACACCATCTTCACCAGGTTTTTTAATCTCTATAGTTGGTTCCGAATGGCATAAACCCATACATCCAGTACTAATAACTTCATAATCAATTGTACTTGTAAGTAACTCATCACAAAAATATTCATATACTGCATCGGCACCTGCTGTAATACCACAAGTGGCCATGCTTATTTTAATCGTTACTTTTTTATCTTTTTTTCTTTGAATCTCTTCCTTTACAAAATCTAAATCTGCTAAGTTTTTAATCATCTTGCCCCCCTAATTAAATTCCTTCAAAATATTAGCAACTTGATCAGCTTCTACTCTCCCATAGGTTTTACTTCCTACAGTAACAACAGGGGCCATACCACAGGCACCAACACACCTTAATACATCAATGGAAAACTTACCACTTCTAGTAACTTCTCCTACTTTTACACCTAATTCTCTTTTGAATTCATTTAATACTCCTTCTGCACCATTAACATAACAAGCTGTACCCATACATATACTTATTGGATACTCGCCCTTTGGTTCAGTTGTAAAAAATGAATAAAATGTTATTACACCATAGATTTCAGACATGCTTATATCCATAGCTTTTGATACAAACTCTTGTACTTCTACTGGCAAATAACCAAAAATTTCCTGTGCTTTATGAAGAACACCTATTAGTTCCCCTTGTTTGCTTTTAAGAGAATCAACATAATCTCTTAATTCCTTATAGCATTCTTCTACTTTAAGATTTTTACATGACATCTTTTCTCCCCTCTTATTCTATTTCTAAAAATTTTATAAAGCATCTACAATCAATATTAACCTTGAAATGGTCAAAAATCAATTCTTTTCACGTAATTTTGATTAAAAATTAACCTTTTAAGCGAATAAAAATATTAAAATTTAAGAAAAGAATAATTAAAGCAAATAAAATATATGTTAATTAAAATAAATATTATAAAAATTATTATAAATTTTTTATAAAAATTGGTCAAAAAAGAATCGAATGCAAGACTAAAAAGAAGGCATTGAAATGATATTTTTTTCTCTAAAAAAGAAATATTTTTTACATTTATCGTATCTTAACAACTAGAGAGGCAACGACAGAAATAATCGAAAAATATATTAGGAGTTAAAGACTAAAACCCTTCAGATTCATCTCCCTCTTAGTAGAAGAGTTTTTTTCAATTTAATTAAGATAAACAAAAAATTTTGTTATTGAAATTTTTGAAAAAAAAGTGGAAATTATAGGTAAGTATAAAAATATAAAGAGCAATTTAATTAATTGATATTTAGACAAGAAGCTTTTCCAATAATTTCCCTTTATATATGAATTAATAGTTTAAGCTAGAAGAAAAATAAACAATCTGCAGTGTTAATACAAATATTATTTATAGTAATATTTAAAAAATTAAAAAAGAAGGGAGGATTGATGTTTTTATACAAACATCATACTAAGAGGAGATGTTAGAAATTAAGAATATTAATTATCAAATAGAAAACAAGATAATTTTTCAAAATATAAATTTGAAAGTAAAAAAAGAAAATAATGTAGTTTTGATAAATGGGAAAAATGGAATAGGCAAAAGTTCCTTACTTAATGTCATAGCAGGAATTTATTTAAATAAAGATATGGTTATTAAAAATAATAGTGTGATAAAAACCCTAGAAAAATATCTTTCCTACGTAAATGAAAAAATCTTTTATCTTCCAGCAGGTAATGATAATCTCTTTCATAGAAATACAGTAAAAAGAAATATTCAATATTATTATTATTTGTATAATAAGAAGGAGATTAAAATAGAGGAACTAGAAAAAATAGAAATTATTAAAAATCTTTTAGGAAAAAAAAACTATGAACTTTCTAGTGGACAAAAAAAAATTGTAGAATTGATTTTAGCTTTGCTCATAGAAAAAGACATTCTTATACTAGATGAGCCTTTTACTTTTTTAGATGAAGAAAATTATGAAGAAATACTAGAAAGAATAAATAATTATAAAGGAAAAATTATAATGACTTCTCATTTAGACAAAGAAAAACTTAAAGTTAAAATAAACAAAAAAGAAATTAGATTAGTAGAAATGATGGTGAAAAAAAATGTTAATTATGATTTGTAAAGAATTTAAAAGGGGTTTAGAAGAGATTCTCTCTTACAAAAAAGTATTCATAATGGATTTTATCATAATGACTGGAATATTTGTAATGATTTTATTATCAGGTAATGGATATGGGCAAAGTGTCCATAGATATGGACAGGAGATTACAAGTGTATATGGAGTTTTCTCCTTATTATCTTATGCTTATTGGATGACTCTTTCTACTTCTTTGTCTTCTACAGCTTATAGAATAATATCTGATTCTATGCTTGGTATATTTACATTAAGAATAAGAGGAAAATATTCTTATGGAATAGTTAATTTAGGAGATTATTTTGTTAGTTTATTTTCTAATTTATTGATTTTATTCATAATAATATTCCTATTTCTACTATCTAAATATGGAGAAAATGCTAATTTAATTAATATTATAAAATCTCTTATTTTTCTTCCATTTTCTTTTTTAGGAACATATGGATTAGGATTAGCTATTGGAGGTTTTTCTTTAATTCAAAAGAAAATAGGTTCTTTTTTATTATTAATTAATGGGACTTTCCTTTTTATAATACAATCCCCCTTACTCTATAACAAATATATTCAAATTATTTTACCTTTTGCCAAAGGAATAAAACTGTCAAGAGATAGCTATTTTGGAGTGGGAATAAGTTATATGCATATAGTAGAATTATTACTTGTTAATTTCATTTGGTTTGGAATAGGTTATATAATATTTAAAAAATCACTTATTCTTAGTAGAAAATACGGAACCATTATGAGGAAGTGACATGCTCCCCCACTAAACCTATGTAAGGGTTTTGAGGGGGCTTCCTGGGATATGTAGTAACCTAATGGTTACTATGATTACCAAGCTCTAGGGCTAAGCCCTACCCTGTATATATTTAATATTTTAACAACAATTTACCTTGATTTTTTAATTTTATAGTGTATTTTTCCTTCTTCTTTCATAATATGTTTATTATTATTTATTTCATCTTTATTCATCTATAAAAAAGCTTATTTCTTTAATAGTTTTATTAATAATGCCATTATTTTTTCCAAAACTTTTACCATGTATAACTTCCATCTTCCCATCTTTATTACTATCTTTATAGATTTTTAGTAAAACATAGTAGTTATAATCTTCTTCAAATGCTTCATCTATATTAATAAGCAGCTTTTTTTTAGTATCATCTCCTTGAGAATGTTCTATGTGCTCATAAACTACAGTTTTTATATTTGAAACATCATCCTTATTTTTATACTTCCAAATACTAATATCTGCAAAACCGCTTTCAAAAGAAGGAAGGGTTTTTGCAAAGTTTAATTGAACCATAAGGGAATTATTATAAAAGTTTTTTTTAGCTTCTACCCCTGAACACCCTACAAATATAGATATAGTAAAAATTCCCAATATAATTTTTTTCAACATCTCAATCTCCTTAATTATATAATATAATACAGTTTTTTTATTTTATATTTTTTAAAAATTTACAAGTATCATATTGTATTTTAATCGATTTCTTTTACTAATTCAAGTTTTTTATTGACCCCTTCTTGATATTCCTCTAAAAATCTATGAGCACTAAGTTTTATGCCAATAGCTCCTATAGGTGCAGTTATTAATACAGCTATTATCGATAGTGCTTGAATTATTTCTCCTCCAGCAACTCCAAGTTGCAGAGGTATTCCAGCTTTTGCCGATTGAACTGTCGCTTTAGGTAAATAGGCAATTACACAAAATAATCTCTCTTTTGCATTAAGATTAGTACCAATTAATGAGATTAATACTCCTAAACTTCTCATAAATAGAGATATACCTACTATAATTAAACCTGTCATAAATAAATCTTCAGCTAATCTTGGGTTTATTGCTGTACCTACAAGGGTAAATAAAAAAATTGCTCCAATTATCCATGCTTTTTTTAATTTGCTTATAATATCCCTTGCTATATCTTCAAAATAATTTGTTAAAACATAACCCATAGCCATTACACCAATTAAAGAATTAAAAGATGATAGATGATAATGCTCCTCTACTATTCTCATTCCTATGGCTAATGTGCTTATTAAAAGGGCACTAAAGGTACTATTATTAACTAATCTGCTTATTTTTCCTGAGATTATAGCAAATGTTATTCCAACTAATAAACCTATAACTATTGATAAGGGCACATTTAATAAATTTCTGGTTATAGAACTACTACCAAAATATAAACCAATAAAAGTTGTAAATAATGCAATTGCAATACTATCATCTGCACTTGCTCCAGTTAGAAGCATCTGAGGTATAGCTTTTTTTTCACCTAATCTTCTTTGAATAAGGTCAACCATGCTAGGTACAAGTACTGCTGGACTAACTGCAGCTATGATAAATCCCAATATTCCCCCTTGAATAAATGTAAATCCAAGTATTTTTACTGCTAAGAATGCTACTGTAAACCCTTCTATTGTTGCAGGAACTATACTGAGCAATAAAGCTGGTCTGCCTACTTTTTTTATTTGTGCAGTTTTTATTCCAAATCCACCTATTAATAGCACTATTACTAATGCTATACTCTTAAGGTATCTTCCTATTTCTATAACTTTTAGGTCGATTATTCCCAAATAAACATTTGCAATACATCCCCATATAATCATTCCTATTAACTTTGGAAGTTGTAATTTTCCAGCTATTTCCCCTGCTATGTAACCTCCTATTAGTAAAATTAAAAAACCATATAAAATATTCATAATTTTCCCTTTCTTTATTTAAATTTTAGTATTATTAACATTAAAAAAATTCTCTTATAGAAATATACAAAAAAAGACTTCTATAGATAGACTTATCCTATCTACAGAAGTCATTAGCAACAAGTGCGGTTTGCAGTCTAAAACTGCAGGAGGAACATCATCTCCCAATATATAAAGGAATTTTATCACCTTTTTATAAGAATTGTCAAGATATTTTATCAAAAGCTTCCTTCAATAAAGTATATTATATACTAAAAAGATAGATGACTTTGATGAAATAAATTACAAATTTTTAAGCTCTATCTTAATCTTTTGTTCATTTTACCTTTTTTATTTTAATTTAAATTTATCAACTAAAGCTTCTACTTTTTCTATCATTTCCTCTAATTCAGCCAGATTTTCTAATTTTTCATCTAATCTTTTTTTAATAAAAGTAGCTATATCATTTGTTTCATAGGACTTTTCTTCTATTTCAGTAGAGTTATTTGTAATTTCCTCAAAAACATTAGCAATTTCTTGAGTAGCTAATTCTTCTTCTAAAATTGCATTTGATATTCCATTAATGTCAATATTTATTCCTTCAATGATATTACAAATTTCTTTTGTACTAACATTAAGCTCCTCTGATAAATTACTGTTAACTTCTACGTTAGTATTAACTTCATTAATAGAATTTTTAACATCTCCTATTTCATGTTGAATATTAGTTATTGTTTTTTCTATTTTTTTTGTTTCATTATTTGTTTTTTCAGCTAATTTACGTATTTCTTCTGCAACAACTGAAAATCCTCTTCCAGCTTCTCCAGCTCTAGCTGCCTCAATGGCGGCATTTAGAGCAAGTAAATTAGTTTGTTCAGATAATGAATTTATTGAAATTAGAATATCTTCTATATGAACTGATAAATTTACTAAATTTTTAATTTTGTCATTGGACTTAATTAGGCTACTTTCAATTGAAGTAACACTATTTTGAATATCTTTTAATTTAACTAGTCCTGCATTGGATATATTAACTGCATTACTTGTTTTTTCCTTTATTTTTTGACTACTTTTACTAGTTTCAATAACAGAAGCAGATATTTCTTCTAAACTTGCCATAGATTCTTCTGTTGAAGCAGCTTGATTTCTAACGCTACAAACAACTTTATGTATATTTTCCTCTAATTGTAATATCCCTTTATCAAGAGCATTTTCTATTTTATCATAACCTTCAACTTCTTTTCCCAAAGCAATATTTTTAATACTAAATGCTACTATACTACTACTTTTTTTTGTTTCTTTCATAGCTACCTTTACATTAGACAAAATACTAGACAAATCGTCTAAGAATTTATTAAAATAATTTGATAAAATTCCAATTTCATCCATATTTTTCACTGGTATACGCTTAGTTAAGTTTCCATCACCCTCAGCAATATCTTTCATAATTTCAATTAATGCATTAATTGGATATATTACATTTTTTGATAGTGTAAACAAACTAAAGATAATGGCTAAAATTGACACTATAGATATAACAGTTAATAAATTAGAAACAAACATAAGTTGTGAATTAATATGACCTAATATGTAATTTATTTTTTTTTCATTCATAATTGTAATTTCATTTAATAAATCTTCTAACTCTTCTTTAACTGGGTTTAGTTCTTCAACATGAATTTTTATTGCTTTCAATTTATCCATAGGATTATATAATTTAACAAATTCATCCTTTAAGAATATAATTTCTTTAAATTTTTCTTCGATTTTATTTAAATTATCAATATTATTTTTTTTGTAATCTAATTTTTTTAAAGTTTCCAAAGTGTTAAAGAAAACTTCTTTAGATAAGTTAATTTCCTTTTCAATATTATTTTTTCCACTTTTATAATGGTAAAGTTCTGTTATAATAGAAGAAATCATTTTATTTAAGGTAAAATAGTTTTTAACTAAAGATAAATTTTTTTGATTATTAATTTCAGGTTTATTACTAGCTACAAAGAAATTATTAAATTCTACCCTTACTATTTCATTTGTTAATTCCTTTAATTCAATACTTTTGCTTTCTAAATCTTCAAAAATTTCTTTTCCCTTTAATTCATCTTGAGGATTATATATCTTGGCTATTTCATTTGTTTTTAATTCATAAGTATCTAAAAAAGCTACAATTTTATTTATTTTATCCATAAAAAGCCCAGAAGAATTACTACTTATTTTCTTAAATTCACTTCTAAATTCAACAATGTCTTCTGTAACATTATCAATTGTATCCCTTACTCCCAAAAGATAAAATAAAGATTCCCCATTCATATCGCTTAATTCATCAATTAACTCAATTGAACTAATTAAATTTTTAAAATCAATATTACTAATTACTTTTAGTTCATTATTTATATCTCTAGATATACTATACATTATTATACTTATACTAATAATAATTACCCCTAGTAGCCCAACTACCGATCTGATTTTCGTTGATATCTTTTTCACATTTTCCCCCCTATATATAATAAAATTAAATATCTAATATTATATAATAACAACTCTAATTTGTCTAGTATTAGAAAAGGATTTTTTCAATTTTAGTATTTCTATTTAATTTTAGTATTTTTATTTTGATTATGTATTTTCATTTGAATTACGTATTTTCATTTGAATTACGTATTTTTTCAAAAAAGCTATTAAGTTTAAAATGTTGTAAAATTGCTTTAAAAAAAGCCTATCTTAAAAGGTTAATTTTGAATATTTAAGAGATTTTGAAAATATAATTTTATATTATTAAAAGTATAGAAGATTAACTGTATTTTTATTAATTTTTTATTGATTAATATAAGAAAAGTAAAAAAAGGCTAAAAGCAACTATTTGCCTCTAGCCCTCTTTAAATTAACTATTTGCTTTTATCATAAGTTGTGTCATTTTGTTACTAAAATCAACTGGGTCTTCTAAAGGGAAACCTTCGATTAATAAAGCTTGTGAATATAACAAATCAGCTATATCAGACAAAGTTTTTTTATCTTCTTCAAAGACTTTATTTAATGATTTAAATAAATCATGATTAGGATTAAGTTCAAGTATTTTATCAGCTTTAACTGAGCCAAATGGATTTTCTCCTGGCATTTCTTTCATTACCTTTTCCATTTCGAAAGAGACTCCTTCGCCACTAACTAGACAAACAGCACTAGATTTAAGTCTAGAAGTTAATCTAACATCAGCTACTTTTTCCTTTAGAATTTCCTTTAATTCACTAATTAAATCTTTATTTTCTTCTGTTTTTTCATCTAGTAATTTTTTATCATCACTATTTATTTCTTTATCAAGATCACCTTGATTAATGGCTTTAAACTCTTTTCCTTCATATTCTCTTAATACTTGAATTGCAAATTCATCTATTTTATCTAAGAAGAATAATACTTCATAGCCCTTTTCTCTTAAACCTTCCATTTGTGGTAAGTTTTTAAGTTTTTCTTTATCTTCACCACTTACAAAGTAGATATATTTTTGCTCTTCCTTCATTCTTTCAACATACTCTTTAAGAGTTGTTTTCTTTTCATTAAAGGAACTATCGAAAATTAATAAATCTTTTAACAAATCTTTTTTAGCTCCATATTGATCATATACACCGTATTTTATATCATTTCCAAATGCGCTAAAGAATTCTTCATATTTTTCTCTTTCATTTTTAAGTAATAATTTTAATTCCTTTTGTATTTTTTTCTCAATATTTTTTGCAATTACTTCTAATTGTCTATTTTGTTGTAAGATTTCTCTAGAAACATTTAGTGAAAAATCACTAGAATCAACTAAACCTTTTACAAATCTAAAATAATCTGGAATTAATTCTTTACATTTATCCATTATGAATACATTTTTTGTATATAATTGTAGGCCTTTTTCAAATTCTTTTGTATAAAAATCCATAGGTGCTTTTCCAGGAATAAATAATAGAGCAGTATAATCAATATTTCCTTCTACTTTATAATGAATAGTTTTTATAGGGTCAACCCAATCATGGAATTTACCTTTATAAAATTCATTATACTCTTCATCACTTAGTTGCTCCTTTGATTTTTTCCATAATGGAGTCATTGAATTTAAAGTTTCTCTTATGATTTCTGTATCATATTCTCCTTCAATAATTTCTCCTTTATCATCTTTTTTGGGAGTTTCTTTTGTAACGTCCATTTCAACTGGATATCTTACATAATCACTGTATTTTTTAACTAGAGATTTTATCTCCCAAGTTTCAGTATATTCACTAAAAGTATTGTCTTCTTCATCTTTTCTTAGGTGAAGGGTAATAGATGTACCTCTTGTACCTAAATCTACCTCTTCTATATTGTACTCACCTTCACCATTTGATTCCCATCTAATTCCTTTTTCTTCATATGGTGATTTTGTTTCTAAAGTAACTTTATCAGCTACCATAAACGATGAGTAGAATCCAACTCCAAATTGACCTATTATCTCCATTTCTTGATTCTCTTTTGCTTCCTTTAATTTTTCCATAAAATCTTTTGAACCTGATTTGGCAATAGTCCCAATATTTGTTACAACTTCTTCTTTGGTCATACCGATACCATTATCTCTAATAGTAATTGTTCTTGCATCTTTATCTGGAATAATCTCAATTTTAAATTCAGTATCATTACCTAGTATATTCGTATCTGTTACTGCATTAAATTTTAGCTTGTCTATTGCATCACTAGCATTTGAAATTAATTCTCTTAAAAATATTTCTTTGTGTGTGTAGATAGAATGTATCATCATATCTAATAGCTTTTTAGTTTCTGTTTGAAATTGCTTTGTTTCTTTCATTTCATACCTCCAAAACTTCTTTTTAGCACTCTCTTTAATAGGTTGCTAATAAATTTTTAACATATTTTTTTTGACTTGTCAAGGGACAAGATAAAATTTGTAAAATCACATGCTCTCTACTAATCTATATTAAAGGCTTTTGAAGTCAAAAAAAGGTTGTAAAGAGGAACCTTAATTAGTTGTTCTTGATTAGGATATATATATTCTAATTCTATGAGGAAAAGGAAAAGTGAGTATTCTCAAAACAATGATTCTTCACCAATTGTATTGGTGAAAATTTAAAAGAGATAGATATACATAAGAGACTTTGATGAAATTTAAATAATTATGAGCTAAATAAATTATGTACCATAATCTTTTTATCC
>CAZFBB010000087.1:0-12871 GCA_964517235.1 uncultured Fusobacteriaceae bacterium | reverse complement strand
TCTTTGAGAACCTGCTTCTGGTGCAAATGTAAATCCTGTTTTTTTACCACTTGTAATTTGCTCTGCTACCTCTACCGAGTGGGGGTTCATCCTAAGTGAAGGCAGTTGTATTCCAAGGTTATCTTTTCCATACTTATCTTGTAAAGTATGAAGCAATTGACCAATTTTTGTATAATCACTACTACTAAGCGAAGACAAGGAAATTTCTGAATATCCTGTAGTCTTAATCGCATTTTCAATAAGTTCCATATTCTCCTCAAGAGTCCTTTCTCTAACTGGCCTATAAACCATACCAGCCTGACAAAATCTACATCCTCTTGTACAGCCTCTTTGTATCTCTATAACAGCTCTATCATGAACTATCTCTGTATAAGGTACTATTTGCTCTCCTAAATATGCTGATTTATGTAAATCCTCAATTATTGCCCTTTTTACTTTTTTCCCTTTATGAAGGCTAGGAATATATACTCCATCTATATCTTTAATAAGTTCTAATTTTTCTCTTTTACTTTTCCCTTTGTTAGCTACCATGATTTCTGCTACTTTTACCATAGCCTCTTCACCATCACCAATTACAAAATAATCAAAAAATGGTACTAATGGACTCGGGTTCATTGCACAAGTTCCTCCAGCCATAATTAAAGGGTCTTCTTCACTTCTCTCCTCTGCTCTCAGTGGAATATTTGCCATATCTAAGGCATTTAATATATTTGTATATGATAATTCATAAGATAATGAAAATCCAACTATATCAAAGTCTTTAAGCTCCCTCTTACTCTCTAATGAAAACATAGGTATATTGTCTCTTCTCATTAGCTCTTCCATATCAGCCATGGGAGAAAAACCTCTTTCTAAACTAAATCCTTCTACTTTATTAAGTAAAAAATAGAGTATTCTAACTCCTACACTAGACATACCTATTTCATATGTATCTGGGAAAAACAAACACATATTTGCATCAAATTCTTCCTTATGAACTGTATTTAGCTCATTTCCTAAGTATTGTGCAGGCTTTTCTACTACTAACAAATACTTATCTATGTTTACCATTAATCTCTCCTTTAATTCCTATTGTCTATCTTTTGAAATTCATGTAATTTATCATTATCTATATTTTTATTGTGGTGTTTAAGTATTAATAAAGCTAGTTTATAATCTATATCTTTTATCTTTTCATAGCCTCTTTTTGGATGAAACTCTAATCTACCCCTTTTAAACAATGAATATTTTACCCTTTCTCCAAAAGAAGTATTTCTACTTTTACCACAATCATGTAAAAGAGAAAGTCTTCTATATAATTCATCGTCTTTTAAATTAGGATTTTTCATCACACTACGAAATACATTATAAGAGTGTTTTTGATCATAAGCACTCATTTCAAAAAAATGATACTGTTCTTCAATATATAAGTTACTTTTAACAATTTCTATATCTTTTTCCTTCAATTTTGGAAATAAATAAGTGAATACTTGCTTTAATTTAAATATCATATACATCCCCTACATTTCTCTAATTATTAAATCACCATATTCTTTTCTCAATTTTTTTATATTTTTTCCCCTTGTACCTATTACTTCACTTTTTTTATTTTTCTTAACATAAAATATTTTCAATTTATCACAAACTTCTACTCTACTTACTCCCTTAATAGATAATTCTTCCTCTCTAAAGATAAGTTTTAATAATTCTTCTTTGAGCACTACACTATTAAGACTTAAGTATTTGGCTGGAAAGACCTTTTTCTCTCCGCTAAGTACATAACTAGACATTATTCTCACTTGTTTAGGCATAAAGGAGTTCCCATAGAATAATAATTCTTTTCCATCATAACTGACTTCTACCATTCTAACATGCTCCTTCAATTTTTTACCTTTTTCATCTGTCCATTTACTTACATCATATTCTCCACTTACTTCTTCACACCTAGCTTCTATCTCTTCTTTGCTTGCTTCTAATTTTTCTTGTGGGTATGAGTAAATATACTCTCTTGCTTCAACATAATCGGGCAATACCAAATTAGGCAATGTTTTTTCTATTTTTTTTATCTTTAGCCCTTTAGACAATTTATTAAAATCACCTATTACTTTTTCTTTATTTCCATTAAAGTTAGAACTCACATACAAAATATTTTCTCTTGCACTTACTTTTGCGTCGGTTCTCCCTGCTTGTTGTACACCTTTTGCCCAAGTGAAACCTATCTCATACATAACCCTTACAAATTCACCCTTAACAGTTTTTTTACCTTTCATTTCATCAAAAGAATCAAAGTTTTTACCATTATATTCTATATAAAATAAGTATCCACTTTTTTTACTCTTTTCAAAACTTCTATAATCCATTATACCCCACTTCTTTAATAACTTCTACATTACTATATCTACTTATAGTTTCTATGTTATTTCTAAGTAGCTTTTCGTCTTTATTGCCGTCTTTATTATTAAAGACTATGCCTTTTATCTTAATATCATTTCTTCTAAGTACATCTATTGTAAGTAAAGTATGATTAATAGTTCCAAGCACATTAGCTGATACAAGTATCACTTCTGCTTTTTTTCTGTAATCTACTAACAAATCAAGATATGTATACTTATCTTTATAGGGAACTAATAATCCTCCAGCACCTTCTACATATACAACATCATGATTTTGACTAGCTCTGTCTATATCTTCTTTTATTTTTTTTACACTAATTTCTTCCCCATCTATCTCAGCTGCAATATGTGGAGACATTGGTTTTGAAAAGAAATAAGTATTTATATCTTTACTCTCTTTCCCCAAAAGGTCAGCATAAGCTTTTGTATCTGAACCAGCCAAATCATCTCCAAATATATCTCTTCCTGTTTCTATTGGCTTTAAAACAGTTACATCTACACCTTTTTCAAGTTCATCTTCTACCAACTTTTTAGTGACAAATGTTTTTCCTATTTCTGTATCTGTTCCAACAATAAAATATACTTTCCCTTCTTTTTTCTCTCTATTTTTAACTATATGACACTTTCTGCACCTTGCTTCATAACTTTCTGCAGCACCTACCATAATAATAGGATCATCTAAGTATGCTGGTTCTCCATTTACAAGCCTTTGTGTTCTACTTGCAGGACTTCCACAACTTACACATATAGCGTTTAATTTATCAACATGTTCTGCTCTTGTTAACAATTCTGGCATAGGATAAAATGGTTCACCCCTAAAGTCTTGGTCAAGACCTGCTACGATTACTCTCTTTCCCATATTAGCCATTTTCTCAACTAACTTTACTACTTTTTCTCCAAAAAATTGTACTTCATCTATACCTATTACTTCCGAATCATAGTATTTAGTTAAAATGAGTTCTTCCATCGCTTCTACACTTGCCACTGGTATTCCTTCAATAAAATTTTGACTATGTGATGCCAACTTTACATTATCATATCTATCATCACTTGAATGTTTAAATGCTATCACCTTTTGATTTGCATATTTTGCTCTTCTTAACCTACGTATTAATTCTTCACTTTTCCCCGAGAACATACTGCCACAAATAACTTCTAGCCAGCCCATTCCTTCAGTTAAAAATAAATGCATTCTTTATCACCTCTGACTTTCATTATACCATAAGACCCATCCATTGGCAATTTGTAATTCCTTCAATGAAATTGTTAAAGTTTCCTTAATTCAACCTAATATTAATTTAAATTTCTAATTAAAATAATCCTTATACTATAAAATGTCATAAATAAATCACCTTGGAAATTTTAATATCTCTTTTTTTCTAATCTATTAAATTTTTCGATTTTTTTAATTTTCCAATTTAAAATATTTATAAAACTAATATCACTGAAAATGAAAAAAATCTAATTTTGAATTATGCCAATTCCAAAATTTATAGTCAGTTTAAATCATAAATAATCTGCATGGGTTTCTGCCAAAATCTTTTCTATGAGAATCTCTTCTAAAACAGTTTTAACTGTGTCAAAAAAAGGCAGTATCTCTATAAAAATCTCTATCTTTATAATTTTTCTTTAATATGCTTAAGTTCTTAAACCTTTCTTAACAAATTTTTAAAATCCAATTAACCATTTAAATTACGGTTATATAATTTTTAAAAAAAGAGACTAATCTCTTTAGTCTCTTAAAAAATTACTCTTCTTCTACTCCCTCACCAAATACATAGTCAACACCATCAAATTCAGCAACAGTTTCTCCTATGTAATTTAGCAACTCCTCTTTACCAGTTCCCTTAAGTGACGAATAAAACAAAACATCTTCATTTCTAAATTCAAGTTTCTTTTTTATTAATTTAAGTTGTTTAAACTTTTCATTATTAGAAAACTTGTCTACTTTAGTAAATATTATTGTATATGGTACATTATAGTGGTGTAACCACTCTAACATCTCCATATCTTCCCCACTAGGTACCCTTCTAATATCAAGAAGTACAAATACTAGTTTTTTTCTATCGCTTGACAGATAATCACCAATTATATTTCCCCAATTTTTCTTTATTGCCATAGGTACTTTAGCAAAGCCATATCCTGGAAGGTCAACAAAATACGTATCTTCATTAATAAGAAAGAAGTTTATAAGTTGTGTTCTTCCCGGCGTTTTACTTGTTTTTGCCAGTTTTTTTCTATTTGTAATGCTATTAATAAGTGACGATTTTCCAACATTAGATCTTCCAACAAAAGCAAATTCAATATTTTCTAGTGCTTCTGGATAATCCTTTGCATATACTGCTGATTTAATAAAGTCAGCTTTATTAATCTTCATCTTTACCTCTTTTCTATCTCTTTACTACTTCTACTATCTCTCCCACATACATTATATGGTAGTCATTTTCATAAAATTCTTCTATTTCTTTATCTAAAAAGCCTTTTGGATTTAACTCTTGTCTCGCTATTTTCTTACATTTTATAGTTAAATTAGCTTCTTCAAATGTAGCAAATTCTCCTTCAATAATGGGATTAAATCCTACTTCCTTTATCTTATTTATATCTCTACCACTTGCTTTACCCAAATATTCCAAATCTTTTTTATATTTATCTTCATAAAAACTAAGGGTAAAATAATCAGAACTTTCAACGAATTCATACGTATAACGTTGCGGTCTGATAAATATATATACTACATCTTTATTCCACAAGTGGCCAAAACCACCCCAAGATGCTGTCATAGTATTTATCCTTTTTCCGTTCTTTCCTGTAATAAGTGCCCAATCTCTTCCAATAAGCTTAAAACTATTTTCTAATTGCAAAGTATTCATAATTTCCCCCTTGTATTAGTTAATAATTAGTAGTTAACAGAGAAATTTTATAAGTTAACTATTTAAAAGAGGACAAGCAGATTGCTTGCCCCTTTTATCTACTAGTCTTCTTTAAATACTATCTCTTCTACTTCTTCATATCTTTTAACAAAATATATCTTCATATCCTTTGTTACTTCCTTTGGTAGTTCATCTGCATCATTTTCATTATCAAATGGCAAGATTACTTCTCTTATCCCTACCCTATGTGCTCCTATTACCTTTTCTTTAATACCACCCACTGGCAATACATCACCTGTAATAGTTATTTCACCAGTCATTGCTATATCTTGTCTAGCTGGTTTTTGAGCTAAAGCAGAAATTAGTGCTGTAGTTATTGTTATTCCCGCACTTGGTCCATCTTTTGGTACTGCACCTTCTGGAAAGTGTAAGTGTATATCATATTTTTCATTAAATTTATCTTCTAATTTAAATAATTCTCTACTTGACCTTACATACGAATAAGCTACAGAAGCTGATTCCTTCATTACTTCACCAAGTTTTCCAGTAAGTGTAAGTTTACCTTTACCTTCCATTTTTATACCTTGAACTTCAAGTGTAGTTCCACCAACACTAGTCCATGCAAGTCCATTTACTATTCCTACTTTTGCAGCTTTATCCCTTTGTTTATCTGGTCTAAACCTAGGTTTATCTAAATATTTTTCTACATTATTAAGGGTAATAGAAACTGATTTTTTATTTTTATCTACTACTTCCTTTGCAATTCTTCTATGTAGTCTATTTATCTCTCTACGCAGATTTCTAACTCCTGCTTCTCTTGTATATTCATTAATTATCTTCATAAGTGCTTCTTCACTTATTTTTACTGTATGTTTATCCAATCCATTTTCTTCTTTTGCTTGTGATATTAGGTATTTTTTTGCTATATGTTTCTTTTCAAATTCTGTATATGATGATAAAGTTATAATTTCCATTCTGTCTCTAAGAGGCATAGGAATAGAACCTAAATCGTTAGCTGTGGCTATGAAAAATACATCACTAAGGTCAAATGGAGCATCTACATAGTGGTCTTCAAAATGCTTATTTTGATTTGGATCAAGTACTTCTAACATGGCAGAAGCCGGATCCCCTCTAAAATCAGTTGCCATCTTATCTATCTCATCTAATAGTATTAGTGGATTATTTGTTCCTGCTTCCTTAACAGCTTTTATTACTCTACCCGGCATAGAACCAATATAAGTACGTCTGTGTCCTCTTATTTCTGCCTCATCTCTTACTCCACCAAGTGAAATTCTTACAAAATTTCTATGCATAGCACGAGCTATCGAATGAGCTAGTGATGTTTTTCCTACACCCGGAGGTCCAACAAAACATATAATAGAACCTTTTAAGTTTTTATTCAGTTTTTTTACTGCCAAAAACTCTAGGATTCTTTCTTTTATCTTTTCTAGACCATAATGATCTTCATCTAAAATTTCTTGTGCTTTTCCTATATCAAGACTTTCTTTAGATTTTTTATTCCAAGGTAGCTCAAGTACTGTTTCTACATATGATCTAATAACACTTGCTTCAGATGAAAACTGAGGCATTTTAGATAACCTATCTAATTCTTTACCTAGTTTTTCCTTTAGAGATTTTGATATTTTTGCTTTTTGTACCTTTTCTCTAAGTTCTGCTATCTCATCATTATCTCCAGAATTTTCACCAAGTTCCTCACGAAGTGCATTAATCTTTTCTTTTAGATAGTAGTTTTTTTGCATATTATTCATCTTTTCTTTTACTTTAGTATCAATTTTTTTCTCTATGCCTACTATTTCTATCTCTTTTTCAATAAGCTCTAATAATTTGTAACCTCTCTTTTCAACTTCAACTTCATTTAATATACTTTGTTTTTTGTCATTACTAATATGAAGATTTGAAGATATCAAATCTAAAACTTTATTTACATTTTTAATACCCTTTAAATTTACTATCAAATCAGGTAATATCTTATTGGTCAACTTTGCATATTTTTCAAAGTTAACCATTACTTTTCTCTTAATTGCTTCACCTATTTCTAAATCCAACTCTTCTTCTGGATAATTTTCATACTCAGCAATTAATTCTCTTCCATCATTTACAACATCTTTTAATTTAACTCTATTTTTAGCTTCTACTAAGACCTTTACATTTCCATTAGGCATCTTTAAAGTCTGAAGTATATTAACAACTACTCCTATTTCATGAACTCCTTCAGGTAATGAAGGATTTTCTATTTTTGCATCTTTTTGCATACAAAGTACTAAAATATTATCTTCCATAAGAGCTTTTTCTAAAGTTGCCATACTCTTTTCTCTTCCAATGAATAGTGGAGTTATTATCCCCGGAAAGATAATTAAATCTCTAGTAGGAATAAACGCAGCTCTATTTAACATATAACCACTCCCTTTCTATTTTTACGCTTCTAAAAGTTTTTCTCCTTGATCTCTATACTTATAAATTACTTTACTTCTATCTTCTATTGCATCTGCAGTAATTGTTACTTTTTCTATGTCATTTCTAGATGGAATATCATACATAAGTTCTAGCATCATATTTTCTATAATAGATCTCAAACCTCTTGCTCCTATCTTTCTCTTTATTGCTTCCTTTGCAATAGCAACAAGTGCTTCATCTTGAAACTCCAATTCTACATTTTCTAATTCAAAGAATTTTTGATATTGTTTTACTAATGCATTTTTAGGTTCTTGTAAGATTCTCACTAAAGCTTCTTCACTTAAATATTCTAGAGTAGTAATTACTGGAAGCCTACCAATAAACTCAGGAATCAATCCATGTCTTACTAAATCTTCAGGTAATACTTTAGTTAATAAATTTTGATCTTCTTCACTTTTATTTACATTTGCCCCGAATCCCATTGACTTCTTCTCTGTCCTATTTTTAATCTTCTTTTCAAGTCCCTCAAAAGCTCCTCCAACTATAAATAATATATTAGTTGTATCTATTTCTAACAACTCTTGATGTGGATGTTTTCTCCCTCCTTGAGGTGGAACACTTGCTTTTGTACCTTCTACTATTTTAAGTAGAGCCTGTTGTACTCCTTCTCCACTAACATCTCTAGTAATACTTACATTCTCTGATTTTCTTGCTATTTTATCTATTTCATCTATATAGATTATTCCTCTTTCAGCTGCTTCTACATCCATTTCCGCCGCATGAATAAGTCTTACTAAAACATTTTCTACATCGTCTCCAACATATCCCGCTTCTGTAAGAGTTGTTGCATCCGCTATTGCAAATGGTACATTTAATATTCTTGCTAATGTTTGAGCCAAAAGAGTTTTACCAGACCCAGTAGGTCCAATGAGTAAAACATTTGATTTTTGTAACTCTACATCATCAGCTAATCTATTAGTTGAATGTAAAATCCTCTTATAATGGTTGTATACAGAAACTGCCAAAGTTTTTTTAGCTTCACTTTGTCCTATTACATATTCATCTAATTTTTCTTTTATTTCTTGTGGTTTTAAAAGAGTTATGTCTCCAAAGGCAGAATCTAACTCCTCCCCTTCAAAACCTATAAGATTTTGACACGCATCTATACACTCATCACAAATATAAGCATTTGGTCCTGAAATCAACCTAAATACTTCATCTTCCTTTTTACCACAAAATGAACATGCTGCTTCTTTTTTACTCATTAACATCACCTATTCTTGTAAAAACTTTATCAATAAGTCCATAGTTTACTGCTTCTTCTGAACTCATAAAATTATCTCTTTCTGTATCTTTTATAACTTCTTCATACTCTTTTCCACTATGCCTAGCTATTATCTTAGAGGTCATCTCTTTCATTCTAAGAATTTCTCTTGCTTGAATTTCTATATCTGTTGCTTGTCCTCTTGCTCCACCAAGTGGTTGGTGTATCATTATCCTAGAATTTTCAAGAGCATATCTTTTTCCAGGAGCACCAGCTGTAAGTAGAAGTGCACCCATAGACGCTGCTTGCCCTATACACACTGTTTGTACATCTGGCTTTATGTATTGTATAGTATCATATATAGCCATACCAGCAGTTATCACTCCACCTGGACTATTTATATACATAGTTATATCCTTTTCTGGATCCTCTGCTTCTAAATATAATAATTGAGCTACAATAGAATTTGCTACTAAATCATCTATTTCTGTTCCCAAAAAGATTATTCTATCTCTTAATAATCTCGAATATATATCAAATGCTCTTTCTCCCTTACCAGAATTTTCTATTACTGTAGGATTATACATTATATCCCCTCCTATTAAATACGAAAATTAGGACAGAAATTCTGTCCTTATTTAACAATTAGGGAGCATAGCTCCCTAATTAATTATTTTGCGTTAGCTACTAATAAATCTACAGTTTTACTTAATTCAACATCTATTTTTAAGTTTTCCATAAAGTTGTTTAAGTTTCCAGCTTTAGTTAATTCTTCTCTTAATTTATCAGCTTCCATGTTGTATGCTTTAGCAACTTCTGCTACTTTAGCTTCTAATTCTTCGTCAGAAACTGTAATTCCTTCTACTTCAGAGATATTTCCTAATACGATATCTCTTTTTACTTTAGTCTCAGCCATTGGTTTTAATTGTCCAGCTAATCCTTCCATAGTTAATCCTGACATTTGTAAGTACATATCAATACTTACACCTTGCATTTTTAAGTTGTTTTCGATTTCACCAATTCTGTTTCTTAATTCTCTAGTAATCATAGATACTGGTACAACTACTTCTGCATTTTCAACAGCTTTAGCTATAAGTGCATTTTTAAATGCTCCTTCTACTCTTGCTGTTTCTCTTTCAGTAATTTCTTCAGTTTTTTTAGCTTTTAAATCTTCTAATGAATCAAATCCGTTATCTTTAGCAAATTCGTCATCTAAAGCAGGTTTTTCTAATCTTTTGATTCCAGTTACTTTTACTTTGAATACAGATGGTTTCCCAGCTAATTCTTCTTTTGCGTATTCTGCAGGGAAGTTAACATTTACTTCTCCTTCTTGCCCAGCAACATATCCTACTAATTGATCTTCGAATGTATCAATAAATGATTTAGATCCTAATTTTAATGAGTATCCTTCAGCTTTTCCACCTTCGAATGCTTCACCATCAATAAATCCTTCAAAATCAAGAGTTACTGTATCTTCTAATTGAGCAGCATATCCTTCTTCAGCTTCTACTAATTTTGCTCCTCTTTCAACTAGAGTATTTAATTCAGCTTCTAATAATTCATTATTCATTTCAAAAGTTTCTTTTTCTACTTCTAACCCTTTGTAGTCTCCTAATTTAACTTCTGGGTAAACATCTACTACGAATGTTCCAACAAATTTGTCATCAGTTAATTCAACATTAACTGTTCTTAAATAATCTACTGGTTTTAATTCATTTTCTTTAATGATTGTTTCATAGTGTGCTTTTAATAATATATCTGTAACTTCTTCTTTTATATTTTCAAAGAATTTAGCTTCCACTGTCGCTACAGGTGCTTTACCTTTTCTAAATCCAGGTAATTCTACTTCTTGAGCAATCTTTCTAAGAACATTACCTTTAGCTTTTTTTACTTCTTCACCTTCTAATGTTAATACTAACTGAACGTTAGAGTTTTCTAACTTTTTAATTTCAACAGCCATTCTGACTAATCCTCCTATTTAATTAAATATTTTATAAAATTCATCTTTATATTGAAAATCCTTAATTTTGATTTGTAGTATCTCTTCTCCTTTATAATAAATCTTTTCTGGATAGTATACTATATCAAATTTTTGAAAGGAATATATATCATCTTCTATTTTATCACCTAAATTAAAGGCAACTGCTGAATATAACTTTCCTTCCTTTTTGATAAATGTTTTAAAGTGTCTATTTTCTACTCCAAATTTTTTAGCTCCTATAAACTCCAAATCTCTATCTATAAACAAAGGTTGAGGATTTTCAAGACCATATGGAGACAATTTTTTAAACTCATCTAACATTTTATCATCTATGCTTTCCAAAGGCAATTCAAAATCTATAGAAATACTTTTCTTCTTAGATTTATCCTTGCTCTGATTTATTCCTTCTTCTATGGCTCTTTTAATTTGTTCCAGTTTTCCATTTTTCACAACAAATCCTGCTGCTAAATCATGTCCACCAAATCTAATGAAATCTCTAGACATAGAATTTAATATATCAAAGATATTAATCCCTTCTATACTTCTACAAGAAGCTTTTCCAAGATTACCCTTTAGGGTAATTAGAATTACAGGAACATTGTATTTCAAAGCTAATCTTGAACTAACTACACCTATAATTCCAGGATGCCAATTTTCAGAAGCTTCAAATATCATGTTAAAATCTTTTTTATTTTTATATTTTTCATCAATTTCATTAAATGAGCTTCTTTCTAAACTTCTTCTCTTTTTATTAGATTTTTTCATTTCTTCAATTATGTTATAAATTATAAAATCATCTGTTTCAACAAAAAAATCAACACCTATCCTTGAATCTCCTACACGTCCAAGTGCATTCAAAAGAGGTGAAATAAAGAAACTAATATCTGTAGTTGTAAGATCTTTTTCTCCAAACTTAAGATATTTTAGAAGATAAGTCAAACCTCTAATTTTAGTTTTTCTAATATTTTCTAGACCTTTTTTGATAATTATTCTATTTTCATCTATCATAGGCACAACATCAGCTACTGTTCCTATCATTATTATCTCTATATAGTCATATAACTTTTCTAGTTCTATTCCTAATTCCATATAGACTGCTTGAGCTAGTTTAAGTGCCACTCCTGCACCTGATAAAAATTTAAATTGATAATTTTTACTTAGTTTAGGGTTTATAATAAGAACATCTTTATCTTCTTCTTCAACTAACTTATGGTGATCAGTTATAACAAGGTCTATTCCTAATTCTCTTGCGTATAGTATTTCATCTAAAGAATTAATACCAGTATCAACAGTGATTATAAGTCTCCCTTTTTCACTATATATTTTATCCAAAGCTTTTTTATTAAGTCCATATCCATCATCCATACGATTTGGTATATAGTATTCTACATCTATACCAACACTCCTAAGTACCAATGTCAAAAAAGCTGTAGCTGTAATTCCATCTACATCATAATCTCCATAAATAAAAAGTTTCTCATTTTTATCTTTTATTTCGATTATTTTTTTTACTGCTTCTTTCATTGATTCAAAATCATAAGGATTTCTAAATTTAGAAGGGCTACAATCTAAAAAGTCTAATATATTTTTATCATCTCTCAACCCTCTATTATAAAGAAGTTTAAGGAGAGGGCTACTAAGCCCTAAACTCTCACTTTTTTCCTTAATAAAATCTCTATCGCTTAATTTATACTCCCAGTTCATAGCAAGTCACCTCGCTACTTATTTTCGTTGAGAATCTTAGAGATTTTCACACCATATTCAATCGTATCATCTAATTTCACTCTGATTTCTGGGGTATACCTTAAGTTTAGTTCCTCTCCCACTCTTTTACGGAGATATCTTTTTACTTCTTCTAAACCTTCTAGGTTTTTTTCAAGATTAAAGTCTTCTTTATTACCTATGGGCATTATACTAAAAGATACATCTGCAAATTTTAGATCTGGTGTAACTCTACAACCAGTTACAG
>CAZFBB010000086.1:0-13071 GCA_964517235.1 uncultured Fusobacteriaceae bacterium | reverse complement strand
AGTATAATTAATCATATTAATTTAAGAAGAAGAAAAAGAATAATAACTTTAGAAGATCCTATAGAGTTTAGATTTGACGATTTGAAAAGTGTTGTTACTCAAAAAGAAATAGGAAGAGATATAAAAGATTTTTCTTCTGCTTTAAAGTATATACTTAGACAAGATCCAGATGTTATATTTGTTGGGGAAATGAGAGATTTAGAAACAGTAGAAGCGGCTCTTAGAGCAGCTGAAACTGGACATTTGGTATTTGGAACAATACACACGAGAGATTCAGCACAAACTATAGATAGGATAGTAGATATTTTTCCAGCTACGCAACAAAGTCAGATAAAAGTTCAGCTTGCAAATACAATACAAATGATAGTTTCACAAAGATTAATTCCAAATAAAGAAAGAAATGGAAGGGTACTTGCATATGAGATTATGACTTCTACTCCAGCTGTTTCCAATTTGATACGTGAGGGGAAAACTCACCAGTTGTATACTACAATAGAAACTGGAGAACAGTATGGAATGGTAAGTTTAGAAAGATGTTTGGAGAATTTAGTTTCAAAAGGTTATATTACAGAGATGGAAAAATTAAAACATCTTAGAGGAAAAAATATACATAAATTTAAATAATAAAGTAGGCATAAATGCCATGTGACTCTATAGATTTTGTAGGGAAGACTATCATATCTACTGGGGCAAAAACAAGTTTTGCCCCAATATTTTAATATTTTTAATTATTATCAGAATTGCAGTTGCAATCACAATGACAACTATGGTCGCTACTGTTATCAGAATTACAGTTGCAATTATCATTAATATTTTCAGAAGTTACAGAGTTTTTTTCCTCTTTATCTTCCTCTTTTTTTGCAAACTTTTCTGGATTTTCAATTCTTTCTTTTGCATTGATACAAAGAGAATCAAATCCCTCTTGGAGTCTCTCAAAATACCTTTTTTTCATTAAACCAACAGTAAATCCTTCAAATTCTTTCTTTACAATTAATTTTGTACTATTGTCACCAATTTCCTCTAGGAGGAAAGTATGTTTACCAAAGCATCCTATTGGAATAATTATTCTACCCCTCCAACTAATTATTTTTTCTGGTTCATATTCTGTAATAAAAGCATTATACATTAGAGGACCATGAGATTCACTCATAAAAAATCCTCTTATTTTTTGCCCTACTTTATTAATTTCAACTTCTTTTGTTCTTATTCCCAGAAAATATGTATTCCACAGGTGGTAAGTATAGAAATCTGTAATAAAATCCCAAACTTCTTTTTTACTTTTATTTATTACGATTTCTGAATTGATAATCTTTTTCATTGTGCCTCCTAATTTTTTACGGCTCTACTTCCAATTATTACTCCTACATCATTAGTTGATGTAAGGCTATCACGTAATTTTATCTTTATCCAAAATTTTTCAGTTTCAAGTGGTCTAACAGAAACTTCACTGTCTATTATATTAATAGAATTATTTATACTGTTAACTTTAGCTAGTTCAGGAGTAAGTTTTGCATGAGAAGCATTGTTTATTCTTCGATCCATTGCAACAGTATTTCCTTCTCCATCATAAATAAATAAATCTATATCAAGAGCATTGTCATCTCCAGCAGCAATAATAATATACTCAAATCCTTTAAATAAAGTAGCTCTAACTAAATATTCATCTCCATTTTTAATTCTTTGAGTATATCCACTAAACCACTTGTTATTGTATTTTGTTGTGGCTACAATTTCATCTGGTTGTTGTAATTGTCTAGAAGTCCTTACAACATAAGTCCAGTAATTTGGTTGTTTTTCAAAAAACTTTACAGCATTTTTGATACTATCTTCTCCTTGTGAAAAGATAGAAAATGTTAAAATGATAAATATAATTAATTTAATTTTCATTTGCACCTCCTATAGAACCCAATAAAGTTATAGGATATTATGCTGGAAAAGTCAAGAGATTCCTTTGTAACTGATATATTGAAATGTTCAAATAATGAATGAAAAATACAAAAATCAGTATTTAAAGAATAGTTAATATTTTTATATAAATCATAACTAAGACTTTAATGAGAGTCATTAAGCCCTTTAATATAAATTGGTTAAACTTGAGATTTTACAGGGAGATAAAGTTAGTTATTAATCATTAATTGTCTCAAAAAACTTGTTGGTTTTATTTTGAATTTTAATCTATGAATATTTCTTTATTTACATTGATAGTTTTAAAGAAATTATTTTTAAATAGAGAATATTCATTTGATTATTTATAAAATTAGGTTCAATTGAAAAAAAGGTCACTTTATGATATACTTTACATTGGCTTATTATTGAAAAAAGAGGGAGAAAAAAATGGAAATTTGTAGTTTTTTAAAATCTTCTACTTTAGACTTCCCAAGTAAGATAGTTGCAGTAATCTTCTTAGGTGGGTGTAATATAAACTGTGAATATTGCCATAATAAAGAACTTATAAATGGAAAAAATATAAAAAAAGTAATAGATAAGGGAGAATTGATTAATTTTTTGATAAAAAGAAAAAATATTTTAGATGGTATTTGTGTTAGTGGTGGAGAAGCCAGTATACATAAGGAAAAATTAATATTATTATTAAAAGAGATAAAAGAAGAAGTTTCAAAAGATTTTTTAATAAAACTAGATACTAATGGAAGTAATTTGGATATATTAAAGAGAGCTCTAGTATATCTAGATTATGTAGCAATTGATTATAAAAGTTATAATTACAAGGATAACTTAGGGATAGATAAAAAGGAGATACTTCAATCAATTGATCTTTTAAAAGATAGTAAAGTAGATTTTGAAGTAAGAATAACTATGTATCCAAAATATATAAAAAAAGAAGATATAGATAATATTATACAAGAATTAAAAGGGGTAAAAACTGTATATCTACAGGAATATAAAGTAGTAGAAGGTGCAAATAAGGGCAATTATACCCTAGAGGAACTAAGAGAGATAAGAAGAAAATTTATAAATAAGGGTTTTGAGTGTGAAATAAGATGTTAAAATTTAGGAAAGTTAATCTTAAAAGTATAAAAGACTTTGAAATAATGGAAAAATGGGATAATAGTTTAGATTCTTATTTATTTAGACCAAACTTTTATGAAAAACCATTGGAAAATGTAAAAGCTATGGATTTATTGAAAAATGCCATAAGGAGTAAAAGTATTATTTACATGATAGAAACTGAAAATATTCCAGTAGGGAAAATTTCATATAGACTTGATTTTCCTCATTTGGTAAGGAAAAAGAAAGATAGGGCATGGATAGATATTGTCATTGGTGAAAGAGATGCCAGGGGAAAGAAGATAGGAGAAGAAGCTTTGAAATTTTTAGAAGAGGAGATGAAAAAAGCTAATATAAAAGAAGTAGAATTAGGTGTTTTTCAATTTAATAAAATAGCACAAAAATTATATGAAAAAATTGGGTACAGAGTAGTAGAAGTAAGGGAGAAAACTACTTTTTATAATGGAATTTGGTATGGAGATATAAGAATGGAAAAGGAATTGTAATGAAGGAAAAAAAGATATATATTGCACCAATAGCAGGTGTAACTGATTACACATACAGGAGAATAATGGCAGATTTTGAACCTGATAGAATGTATACAGAAATGGTAAGTGCCAATGCTGTTAGCATGGCAAATAAAAAAACAGTAGATGTAATGTTGAAATTACTTCCAAATGATGCAGTGCAAATATTTGGTAAAGATATTGAGTTGATGAGGAAAACTGCTCAGTATGTAGAGGGGTTAGGAGTAAAAAATATAGATGTTAATATGGGTTGTCCTATGCCTAAAATAACTAAAAATGGTTATGGAGCAGCACTACTTCAAGATCCAGAACATGCAAAAATATTGATGAATGAACTTAGAACCTCTCTTAAAGGTGAAACTAACTTGAGTATGAAGATACGTATAGGTTATGGAGAGCATAAAAACCCTCTATTGATGGCTAAAATAGCCGAAGAGTTGGCTTTGAGTCATATTACTATTCATGGACGTACTAGGGAACAAATGTATAGTGGAGTAGCCGATTGGGACATAATAGGAGAGATAAAGAGTAAAGTAAAGATACCTGTAATAGGTAATGGAGATATATTTAGTGCAGAAGATGTAGTAAAAAGAATAAAAGAAACTAATGTAGATGGTATTATGTTAGCTAGGGGAATTTTTGGGAATCCATGGTTAATTGGTCAAATAAAAGATGTTATAGGTGGGAAGGAAATAAAGGAAGTAACTTCTATGGATAGAATAGATATGGCTATAAAACATATAAAATATGCTAGAGAAGATAGACCAGACAAAAGATTTAACTTTGAAGTGAGAAAACATCTTTGTTGGTATATTAAGGGACTTAAAAATGCAACTACCTTTAAAAATGATATAAATAAAATTGAAGATTATGATGAATTAATAGCTATTTTCGAAAAATTACGTGAATTTAACTTATAGAGAGGGGCTTATGGGAACTAAAAAAGAAACACCATTAATGAAACAATATAAGGAGATTAAGGAACAATATAAAGATGCAGTTTTATTTTTTAGACTTGGTGATTTTTATGAGATGTTCTTCAATGATGCTGTAATAGTATCAAAAGAGTTAGGGCTAACTTTAACATCAAGAAATAAAGAAAAGGGAGTAGATATCCCTATGGCAGGAGTGCCATATCATTCTAGTGCTAATTATATTAGTAAATTAGTGCAAAAAGGGTATAAAGTAGCCATATGTGAGCAGGTAGAAGATCCTAAAGAAGCAAAAGGGATAGTAAAAAGAGAAGTAGTAAAAGTAGTAACACCAGGTACAGTTATAGATACAGACTATCTCGATGAAAAAAGTAATAATTATCTTTTAGGTTTGACAGTGTCTAGAGTAAAAGGAGCTATAGCTTATTTGGACATAACTACAGGTGAATTTAGAACTACAGAAGTAGTTGATGAAAACTCTATAGAAAAGCTTATAAATGAAATTAATAAAATAAGTCCACAAGAGATAATAATAGATCAAAATTCCTATGAAAAAGTGAAGAAAAGATTGGATATATATATTAAAATGTCTGAGATAGCCCTTAATATAGTAAAAAAAACCCAAAAACCAGTTGAATTTTTGTGCGAATATTTTGGCGTAGTTAGTTTAGAAAGTTTTGGATTATTACAAAGAGATGAGAGTATAAAAGTAAGTGCAATGACACTTGAATATGTACTTGAACTTCATAAATATAAAGAAATTCCTGTAAATAAGTTAGCATACTTAAATAAAGATGAGTATATGGAACTTAATCTAGCTACACAAAAAAATCTAGAATTAGTAGAAAATCCAAGGGAAAAAAGTAGTCATGGGACATTACTTTGGGTATTAGACTACTGCAAAACAAGTATGGGAACTAGATATCTAAAACATATGATAAAAAACCCACTACTAAATATAGGAGAAATAAGAAAGAGACAAGATGATATTGCTTATTTTATAGATGATATTTTAGTAAGGGAAGATATAAAGGAAAAATTAAAGAATATTTATGATATAGAAAGGTTAATTGGAAAGATAATTTTAGGAACTGAAAATGGTAGAGATTTGATTGCTCTAAAAAAATCAGTTTATAATGTATTAGAGATTTTACACATATTAGGGAAAAAGATATTTCATGCAGATAGAGATACCTTAATTGATTTATATAATCTTATTGATAAGATAATAGTAGAGGAACCACCATTTTCCATACGTGAAGGAAATATAATAAAAAGAGGTTATCATGAAGAGTTAGATCAGCTACACAAAATATCAAAATCAGGTAAAGATTATTTATTGGAACTTGAAGGTAGAGAAAGAGAGAGAACAGGAATAAAAACTTTAAAGGTAAAATACAATAAAGTTTTTGGGTATTTTATAGAAGTAACAAAATCAAATGTTAATTTAGTACCAGATGATTATACAAGGAAACAAACTTTAGCTAATGCAGAAAGGTATATAACTCCTGAGTTAAAAGACTATGAAAGTAAAATTCTTAATGCAAAAGATAAGATAGAGGGTCTTGAATATGAGTTGTTTAAAGAATTATCAAGCCAAATAAAAAAAGAAGAAAAAACATTGCAGGAGATTGCAAGTGGTGTAGCTTATTTAGACTGTATAATATCATTCGCTCAAGTTGCAATTGATAATAATTATATAAAGCCAGAATTAACTGAAGAATTTTCTCTTGAAATAGAAGAGGGAAGACATGCAATAGTAGAAAAGCTTATAGGTCAAGAAGAATATGTAAGAAATTCAGTTGTATTTGATAATAAGGAACGTATAGTAATATTAACAGGGCCTAATATGGCAGGTAAGTCTACTTATATGAAACAAGTAGCTCTTATTATATTAATGGCTCAGGTAGGTTCATATGTGCCAGCTAAAAAAGCAATTATTCCTATTGTAGATAAGATATTTACAAGAGTTGGAGCAAGTGATGACCTTGTAAGTGGTCAATCAACATTTATGGTAGAAATGAGTGAAGTGGCAAATATAGTAAATAATGCCACAGAAAAATCATTTATTATTTTAGATGAAGTAGGAAGAGGGACGTCTACCTTTGATGGAATATCTATAGCAAGTGCTATTACTGAATATATAGATGAACATATTAAAGCAAAAACTATATTTGCAACCCATTATCATGAACTTACTGATTTGGAAGAAAAACTACAGTATGCTGTTAACTTTAGGATAGAAGTTCTTGAAGGAGAGAAAGAAGTAGTGTTTTTACGTGAAATAAAACGTGGTGGGGCAGATAAGAGTTATGGAATAGAAGTTGCTAGATTAGCAGGTTTACCAAAGGAGATACTTAGAAAGTCTAAAAAGACCTTAAAAAGGTTGGAAGAGAGACAGAAAACTATTGAAAAATCTGTTAAAGGTGAACAGTTAGCTCTATTTGGGACGAGGGTAGAAGAAGAGGAAGTAGTAGAAGAGAGAGAGTATATAACAGAGGAGCAACAGCAAATAATAGATTTTGTTGAGAATCTTAATCTTAATAAATTAACTCCAATAGATGCTTTAATGGCTCTAGATAAGCTTAAAAAGATGTTGTAGGGAGTTTTCGGAGGTTATATGTTAAAAAATATAATGTACACCATACTAGCCCTACTAGTTGGATTATTTATATATAATACTTATATTAGGGAAGATGAAGTAATAGAAGTAAGTATGAATAATGATATGCGTATGATAGGGGTTATGTACAATAAAGATGGTTATATAGTAGAAGCAGATGAACAAAAAGATATAGAGTCTGAAAATAAAACTTATTTTACTCAAGCTAAGGCACATTTTGAGAATACTTTTATTAGAGGAAATGAGGGAATATATGATAAAAGTCGTAAAGAACTTCTTTTAAAGGGAGAGGTTTATGGAGTAAATGAAGAAAATGGTTGGGAGATAAATGGAGAAAAACTATATTATTATGAGGAACAAGATTTGTTCCTAAGTGATTTGCCCGTAAAAGCCTATAATAAAAATAGAAATCTTACAATTAAAGGAAACTATTTTGAATCAGATAGTAATATTAGTAACTTAGTATTAAGGGGTTCTGTGTATGCCTATGATGCTAATTATGATATTTATAGTGATAAAGCACATTATAGTGATGAAAGGGGAATATTAAATCTAGAGGGTAATGTTAGAACTATTATGAAAGAGGGAGAAAGAAATAGTAGAAACTTCTCTCAACTAATAGGTTATTATCCTAAAGCTACCTATGATACTAATAGTGGAATACTAACTAGTAGTGGAGATAATGTTGTTTATTATAAGGGATACGAGATAAAAGGTAATAGTCTTTTGTATGAAGAAAAAAAAGGTATAATGACTCTTGAAGAGGATGTAATTGTAAAAAAAGAGGATTTGGAAGTGAAATTTTTAAGGGGAATATTAGATCAAAATACTAATATACTTACTCTTTATGGAAAAGTAGAGGGGAAGAAAGAAACTTATGATTTTTATAGTGACATAGCTTATTTAAACGTTGAAACAGAAGATATAGAACTTGATGGAAATGTTGAGGTAGTAGGAGAAGAGGAAAGGCTAGTTGCCAATAGAGTCTACTATGAAAAAGCAAATGATTTGTTAAAAGTTTATGGTCAAGGTAAGAATGTAATTTATACAAGTGGAGAGAGAAAGTTCAGAACAGATTATGCTGAATACTATAATAGTGAAAATAAACTTTTAATACCGGGAGATTTTGATTTTGAGAGTGCAGATAATCAAGAACAAAAGTACAATGGTACAGGAAAAAATTTGTTGTTCTTTACAGATTCGGAAACAGGTACACTTGATATTCCTTATATAGAAAGAGAAGATAAAAACTTTTTAAAGGGAGTAAAGGGAATATTTGATTTTTCTAAAGCCTATCACAGATTAGAGGGAAAAGTGATAGGCGCGTATGGTGACTATGATTTAGAAAGTAAAGATGTAGAAATAGACCAAAATAAGGAAATAATCTATATAAATAAAGATTATATAGCAATAAATAGAATTGATGGAGCTACTATTAAGGGAAGGGAAGCAGTTGTTGATAATAAGAGCAAGATGTTAACTTCAGATTCAAGAAGCGACTATTCAAATGCCCAAGTAGATGCAAATGGGAAAGGGCTAGTTTACAATTTTGAAAGGGAAGAGGGAAGATTTGAAGAAGATGTATACGCTTATAGTATTGAGAATGAAATGACTATGACAGGTAATAAAGCAACTTTTAAAAATGGTGACTATATTAATATTTATGGTGATGTACTCTTAACTCAAGGTGATTATCAATCAAAAACAGATGAAGTAAACTATAAAGAAAAGGAAAATAAAGCTTATTTTCCCAAGGAAAATTATATGTGGTCTAATATCAAAGATGTTGAAGGGAAAAGTGCCAGAGGGTATTATGACCTAAATGAAAGAATATTTGTAGGAGAGGAATATTGGGGTAGAAGTAAAATATCTGAAAGTAAAAGTGATTATATAGAATACTATGTTGATAAAGAATTTGCCCTATTAAAAGGGAGTGTAGAAGTAGAAGATAAGGAAATGGAGTTGCTTATGAAAACAGACGAACTTCATTATTTTAGAGCTACAGATTATGCTCTTAGTCCTGGGAAATTAGATATAATTAGAAATAATATTTTACTTGAAGCAACTAGTGGAAATTCAGATTTAAAAGCAAAAACAATGGAACTGAAAGACCCTATACTTACAACAACAAATGGAGATAGAATTGTTGGAGATAGAATGTATGGAGATTATTTTAAAAATGAATTTGACTTTGCAGGAAATATAAAAGGGCAAGTATTTACTGTAAATGAAGCTCAGTTAGATGGTCTAGAAAAGGTAGATTATAATAATCCATTAAAATTCAGTGGAAAACTGGCAAAACTCTACTTTGTAGAAAATGATAATGAAGAATTTTTTGTAAGTAGAAGTGAGATAAAAGATGAAAGTAAATTTTATTATAAAGATATGATACTTGAAGGAGATTTTTTAGAAGCTCAAGGATCATCGCAAAAATTATTTGCTAAGGGTAACTCGATAATTACAGTACAAAAAACAAATAAGATTGGTGCTGAAAATATAATCCTTGATATGACTACAGAAGAGGCACAGATGGAAGGTAATGTTACTATAACAAGTACTAGTCAAGAAGCCGGTGGAGTAAATACTAGATCAGATAAGGCCTTTTTTGATAATAGTAAAAGTACTGTAGATCTTGAGGGTAATATAGAAAGTTACAAGGGAAAAACAAAATTTTTAGCAGATACTGGAGTATTTAATTTTGAAACTAATAAATTGTCTGGTAGGGGAAATATATTCTTATCTATGGATTTTGAAACTGCAACTGAAGCAGATGATAAGAAAAAAAAGGAAGATGAAGCAAGGAAAAAAATAGAAGTAGCTAAAAAAGAAGTGGAGATACCTAGTGAGATTACTAAGGAGATAGAGTACATAGATTTGCCACGCCAAATTGAAAGTGTAGAGGTATATTGGCAGAGTAGTAATGAAGAATATATAAATTTGAATGGAGATATTTTCCCTCCAAATTATGAAGATAAGGATGTTTTTGTAAAATTGACTGCAACTTATATCTTAGATGAGACAAGTGAAAAAGTAGATTATTATATTAGGGTACTAAAGGAAGATAAAGATAGTTATCTTAATAAATGGGTATTAATAAATAAACCAATTTATAATAAAGAGGAAAATAAAATAATAGTGGACTTTGGAGAAGATAAACCATATAATCTAAAGATATCCAATGTAAGTGAAGAAGTTCTTAATCAATATGGAGAGGTAATTAAAAAAGATATAGCTAATAAAGAATTTAAAATTATCTATTACTTAGAGGATATAAGTGTTGAAAAGATTTTTATATTCATAAAAGACAATATGGATATAGGAGTAGAAGAGGTAGAAGAAGAGGTGAAAGCTATTGAAGAGCATAGCAGCACATAACTTGCAAAAAATATATAATAAGAGGAAAGTAGTTGACGGAGTAAGTCTAGAAGTTAATAAAGGTGAGATAGTTGGTTTGTTAGGGCCTAATGGAGCTGGGAAAACAACAACTTTTTACATGATTACTGGCATAGTAAAACCAAATGGTGGAAAGGTGTACTATAGTGAACAAGATATTACTTCCTATCCTATGTATAAAAGAGCTAGATTGGGAATTGGCTATTTAGCTCAAGAGCCATCAGTATTTAGGAATATGAGTGTAGAAGATAATATTATGGCTATATTAGAAATGAGAAACCTTTCAAAAAATGTTAGAATGGAAGAGAAGGATAAGCTACTAGAAGAATTCAAATTAACTCATGTTGCAAAATCTCTTGGATATGCTCTTTCTGGTGGAGAAAGAAGAAGAATTGAAATAGCTAGAACTATTGCAAATAATCCAGATTTTATTCTTCTTGATGAACCCTTTGCAGGAGTCGACCCTATTGCAGTAGAAGATATTCAAAATATAGTTAGATATTTGAAAGAAAGAGGTTTGGGAATATTAATTACGGATCATAGTGTAAGGGAGACATTAAGTATAACTGAAAAAGCTTATATAATGGCTCAAGGTAAAGTACTTATACATGGCACACCTAAAGAAATATCGGAAAATGAACATGCTAGAAGAATCTACTTAGGACAAAACTTTAGATTAGATTAGAATATATTTTTTAAAGAGATTAATATAATAATATTGATTATGTTTGACAAAAAAAATTAATTTATATATGATATAAAAAAGAGTAGGAGGAGCATCAAATGCTTACAGGTAATGAGATAAGAAGCCAATTTATCGAATTCTTTAAGGAAAAATTACATAAACACTATGAAAGTGCATCACTTATTCCTGATGATGAAACGTTATTGTTAACTGTTGCAGGAATGGTACCATTTAAACCATTTTTTTTAGGACAGGCAGAAGCACCACATAGTAGAGTAACTACATATCAAAAATGTATTAGAACAAATGATCTTGATAATGTTGGAAGAACAGCAAGACATCATACTTTCTTTGAAATGTTAGGTAATTTTTCATTTGGAGATTATTTTAAAGAAGAATCAATAAAATGGTCATGGGAATTTGTAACTGAAGTTCTTAAATTAGATAAGGAAAAATTATGGATATCAGTTTATCAAGATGATGATGAAAGTGCGGAAATCTGGGAAAAGAAGATAGGTTTGCCTGCAAATAGAATTGTTAGACTTGGAGCTGATGATAACTGGTGGTCAGCAGGACCTGTAGGATCTTGTGGACCATGTAGTGAGATTCATGTAGACCAAGGAGAGAGTTTTGGTTGTGGATCAGAGTGTAAATTAGGTTGTGAATGTGATTCAGATAGATATTTGGAAATTTGGAACTTAGTTTTTACAGAATGGAATAGAAAAGAAGATGGAAGTTTAGAGCCACTTCCAAAAAAGAATATAGATACTGGTGCTGGTCTTGAAAGAGTAACAGCAATTGTTCAAGGAAAGAAAAATAATTATGAAACTGACTTATTATTTCCTATATTAGAAGAAGCAGGGAAACTGTGTGATACAAAATATGGTGATAATAATAACACAGATTTTTCCTTGAAAGTAATAACAGATCATGTTAGAGCAGTAACGTTTCTTATTGGAGATGGAGTTTTACCTGGAAATGAAGGTAGAGGATATATATTAAGGAGGATTCTAAGAAGGGCAGTTAGACATGGAAGGTTATTGGGAAGAACAGAAGTTTTTCTTAATGAATTAGTAGATAAAGTAATAGAAGTAATGAGTGAAGCATATGAAGAATTAATAGAAAAAAGAGATTATATAAAAAAAATAGTTCTTATTGAAGAGGAAAAATTCAGTAAAACACTTGATCAAGGAATGAAATTGGTAAATGAAGAACTTGAGAAATTAAATGCTAATAATAAAAATAAATTAAATGCTGAAATAACTTTTAAACTTCATGACACATATGGATTTCCATACGAACTTACAGAGGAAATTTGTAATGAAAATAATATTCAAATTTCACGTGAAGAATATGAAGAAAAAATGAAGGAACATCAAGATAAAGCTAGAAAGGCCAGAGAAGTAGTTAAAGAAAAGGGACAAGATGAATTTGTTGAAAAATTCTACGATAAGTATGGAAAAACTATCTTTGAAGGATATGAAAAGAATGAGATAGATGCAGTAGCATATTCTGTTAGAGAACTTGATGGAAACTTTGTTGAATTAATCTTTGATAGAACAGTGTTTTATGCTGAATCTGGAGGACAAGCTGCAGATTATGGAATTATCAAAAAAGATGATTTTGAAGGTAAAGTAATAGATGTACAGAAGCAAAAAGAAATTTTCATGCACAAAGTAGAAGTAATTAAAGGTTCTATTAAAAAAGGAGATAGAGCTAATTTAATTATAGATACTCATAGAAGAAATGAAATTAAACGGAATCATACTGCTACTCATCTTTTACACCAAGCTTTAAAAGATATATTGGGTGACCATGTGCAACAAGCAGGTTCTTTAGTTACTGATGATAGATTAAGATTTGACTTTACTCACTTTGAAGGTTTAACTAGGGAAGAGATAGAAA
>CAZFBB010000085.1:0-13164 GCA_964517235.1 uncultured Fusobacteriaceae bacterium | reverse complement strand
CACTCCATTTTACCAAAAATTACTCTTTATGCCTAGTATTTATTTAGTTAAATATAATGTAACTATTCTACTAATTAAACTCCCCTTCTACTTTTATTTTACTCCTTTATTTATGTATTTGCTCAAACAACAAATATCTTTTAAATTCTTATTACTCTTTGGGAAAAAATAAATAAAACAGTTTGGAAAATTAATAATAAACTACTTAATCTTTTAAGTTAGAAAAAAATTTATGATTTATTTTAAAATAAAATATACAATTGTTGCATCTATTTTAACACTATGGTAAATAAAATCATAAATTTATTTGAATTATTCACAAAAATATGTTATTATGTGTCCAAGAATTAAAAATGGAGGTGGATTATGAACACTTCAGAAGTGGAAATAGAGATAGAAATTCCTTCTATTGATACCGTTAGTGATGAAATTAGAAATGATATTTTAGCATTATTAGAGCAACCAAAGTACAAACATTTTAAGCTTAGTGAAATTGCTATAGCTCCAAAGGAAGTAAATGTTCAGCTGGACAAGAATATTTAACATTATCATGTGTCAACTAATTAGTTGACACTTTGTTTTTTGATTATAAATAAATTTATTAAAAAGATAAAATCTATAAATTAAACTTTAACTTCATTTTTTCAATCAGGGCAAATAGCTAAAAAAACTTACATATCTAATTTTGTTTCCCCATCTAAATTGGAATAAAAATATATTTAATTGATTTTTAACAAAGAGTGTGTTATAAAACTATTAAAAAAGAAAGTAGGTGTTTTTGTGAGCTTTTTTTTCAGGGGAGTAGATGACAAAAAATTATTTGTAAATGAATGGACTGTTAAAAGCCCTGCTTTTACAGTACAAATCATACATGGTATGGCTGAACATAGCGGAAGATATGAAAGATTTGCTAAATTTTTGAATAATAATAACATTAGCGTATATGCAAGTGACAATAGAGGTCATGGAAACAGTAGAGAAGAATATGAGCTACTAGGAGATATTGGTATAAATGGATTTGAACATATGGTAGATGACCAGTATATATTAGCTCAAAAGATAAAAGAAGAAAATAACTGTAAGCATATTATCCTCGGACATAGTATGGGAAGTTTTATTAGTCAAAGGTTAATTCAAAAATATCCTTATGTTTTAGACGCCTTAATACTTTCTGGAAGCACGTGTGGTGTTGAAATTGAATCTGCCTTTGCTGAAATACTTTCAAAATTTGAAAAAAGCTTATTTGGAAACAGACCTAGTAGGCTTTTAGACAAGTTAGTTTTTTGGGGATATAATAAAAGAAACGATAAAAAGACTGAATTTGACTGGTTAAGCAAAGATGAAAAGGAAGTTGAAAGATATATAGGAGATAAATACTGTGGTTTTATATGTCCAAACAATTTATTTATATATCTATCCAATGCACTCAGAAAACTTTGGAAAAGGGAGGAATTAGAGAAAATTTCAAAATCTTTACATATATTTATTTTGGGAGGAGATATGGATCCTGTAAGTAAATATGGAAAAGGATTAAAACTTCTACATAACTTGTACTCTCTAGAAAAAATAGAGAATCTTTCATTAAAAATCTATGAAGGTGGAAGACACGAAATGCTAAATGAGACAAATAAAGATGAAGTTTATAAGGATATTTTATTTTTCATCCAAAAATTGTATTAATTCAAAAATCTTAGTTAATAAAATCTTAATTAAGATTTTTTTTCAAAACTGCTGAATTTTCATAAAAACTATTAAATCTTTCATATTTTAATCTTAAATGGAAAGATTAAAGAAGAAATACCGAAAAAAATGATTTTAACAGATATCACCTATTTAAAGTTCGGAAAAAATAGAAGAACATATTTATCAATAATAGAAATATGTTTCTACAAATGAGATTTTAACACACGAATTATTAATTAAAGTCACATTAGAAATAGCTCTAAATACAGTCTGAAGGTTAACAAAAAAAATTAAGCTAGTAAAAGGAGTATTTAAAGGAGATGACTCCTATTCAACACAGAAATCATCTTTTATCTATAACATTAAAGCTCCTTTATCAATTAATTTAACAATTTTAAATTACCAAATATCTCTTCAATCTCTTTTACTTTATCTTTATATTCCTGAGGAGATGTATTATATATCAATTCAATTAACATTTGGTTACTATATAAAAAATAATGTACTCTTTTATCTCTATTTTGATATATATAAGTAAGTTTAATATGGGGTATTAATAAATCTAAATTTTCCTTTCTAGAATTAATATGCATTTCGCTTAATGATTTATCAATTGCCCAATATAAATCCGTAGATAAATCATCTGTTATTCTTTTTTTCGCTCGTATTTCAATGTAAGAATTATCTTTTATATATACTTCTTTTTGTAAATATTCACCTAAAAAGATGTTTTTTGATTTTCTCCAATCAGAAGCTAAGTTAATTTCAAAGTATTTTTTCTCTACATAACCCTTCTCTTCATAATTAGTAGTTTCAATTTGAAAAGTATTTAATATTTCTAAAAGTTCCTTTTCATAATTTAAATATGAATTTTTATCAGTTTCTATTACTATCAAGTAGGATTTATATTCAGTAGTAAATGTCAAATACCTTCTAATATATCCTTCTTTTATAAGTTGATGTAATTTCCCTTCATATTCCTTTATCTTTATTTTAGTAATATAATTTCCACTATTAACTCCCAATAATTTATGTACAGTTAACATTTTATCAACTTCTCCACTAAATATTTCTAGATAAATATTTTCATTTATTATATAACTAATGCTCTCTATCTTGTTATTGTCTGTATAGGAATAAAACTCTTTCCAATTATTTGGAATATCTATTGCGTAATCTTCTCTAATTTCACTAAACAAATTAAATATAATAAAAAAGTATATTAAATATTTCATTTGACCACCTACATATATGAATTTTTGACTTTAAAATCTCTATCATATAATACTGCTTCTACAAACTTTTTCCTCCCTGAATTTAATAATCTTTGAATAGTTCCACGAGAAACACCCATTATATCACTAGCTTCTATTTGACTTCTGCCTTCATAATCACAAAGCCTAATAGCTTCAAACTCATCTAACATAATAGTTACAAAATCTGCTTCTTCTATCTTTTCACATCTATATAATTTTTCCGCAGCCAAAAAACGACAACGTCTCCTTTTTTTCTCTCTAGACATAATATCACCTCATTATATTCTAATATAAAAAATTACCCTTGTCAATTTTTAGAGAAAAAATTATAATAATTTTTTAATATATTTAAAAAAACTAGTTTTATTTAAATAAAATTTTTAAATTTAAAATTTTTTTATTTCATTAATTTTAACATTGAATTGTAAAATTTTATATTATTATTTAAAGATAGATAATCTTTATGGAACATTTTTAGTAACTCTACAAAAATTTACTATAACTCTTAACAAACTTTTGACAAGAGAATATACACTTATTTTGGAAGTTAATATTATTAAACTTATAAATAATCAGTTTTTTGCAGAAATGGAAAAAAGACAGATAAATCTGTCTTTTTAAGAGATTAAGGTTAAGGAGTTTATATATTAAAAGAAGAAATATAGAGAATATTGGAAAATTCCTTCTTTATTAGTATACTCAATTTACATGTATAAGTCAAGAAAAAATATTTGTTTTCCGCAAAAAACATACTAAAAAGTTACAATAAGATTTAAAACAAGTCACTAAAGCTAAGAAAATCAACTAATTTAAAATTTTAATCTGATAAAAAAATTTATTTCTTCTATTGCAAAAATATTTTTCAATTTAACACAAATTTTACAATACTTTTTGTTCTCCATAAAAAAATGGCTAACTCTAAAAATTAGCCATTTCTTTTTGCTTTAAACCTTTTCTTTATTTAAGATAATTAAAGATTTTTTTCAATTAACTCCCATAATCCTTTTACTACTTCCTTTGCTTCCCCTTTTACAGGTGCATTATCAAAGGAATATGAATTTTCAAATTCCATAAACATTGGAAGGTCATTATAAGAATCTCCTATTACAAAAATATCATTTTTACCTATAGATAATTTATCTACTAAATAATTTATTCCTGTTGCTTTCGAAACATCTTTAGGTACTATGTCTACCCATTCTCTATTAATAAACACAGAAGTTTCCTTTAAATAATTTTTTTCTACAAATTTCTTTAATTTTAATGCTTTTTCATAATCACCATCAATAGGATAAGTATTAATAAATAAAAAATCCTCATTTAAATTATAAATATCTTCTTCATCTATATTTATACTCTTCTCTCCAAGCTCTGGACAATGAGTCATAAAACTATCTTCTCCTATTGTATAAATACTATTAGCTGTTTCTATTCCTATATCATAGGTATTTTTATCTATTTTACTAATAATTTCCACTGCAATGTTCCTATCTAGTTTGCTTTGAGTTAAAATTTTTAATTCCTTGTCCAACACACAAGATCCATTATTCAAAACATAATAATCACCTAAACTTGGATAGGTTTCTATAACTTCACCCATACCCTTTACACCTCTACCAGTTGCTATTACAAACTTATTCCCTTTTTCTCTCCATTTATTTATTGCTTCTAAATCTTTTTCACTAATAACTTTGTCAAATAATATTGTTCCATCTAAGTCAGAAAAGATAAATTTCATAAACACACTCCTTAAATTTATTGTCTTTATTATACTTTTTCTCCTTTAATAGGTCAATAATTAAATAAATACAAATTAAACTTGTTATTTCCAATAAAAAATAATATAATATCCGTATATAAAAGGAAAAGGTGGGAGCATGGAAGTTTTAGAAAAATTAAAGATTTTATCTGATGCTGCAAAATACGATACTTGTTGCTCTACAAGTGGAACAGATAGATTAAATGAAAGTGGCTTGGGTAACACTATTGCTAGTGGTATTTGTCATAGTTGGACATCTGATGGAAGGTGTATCTCTTTACTAAAAATACTCATGACCAACTATTGTATCTATGATTGTGCCTATTGTCAAAATAGAAAAAGTAATAATAAAATAACTAGAGCTACTTTAACACCTAATGAAGTTGTAAATTTAACTATTAATTTTTATAAAAGAAATTATATAGAAGGGCTCTTTTTATCTAGTGGTATTATAAAAGATGAAGATACTACCCAAAAACTTCTATATAACATAGTAAAAAAACTTCGTTTAGAACACGGTTTTAATGGTTATATACATACAAAAGCTATTCCGGGAGCTAGCAAGGAATTAATACGAAAAACAGGTATGTATGCTGATAGGCTAAGTGTCAATATTGAACTACCTTCGGAAAAATCATTAAATTTATTAGCACCTGAAAAAAAAAGAGAAAAGATAATCGAACCTCTTAGATACATTGGAGAAGAATATAATTATGTACAAGAGGAAAAAAAGAAAGGAAAAAAACTACCAAAATTTAGTCCTGCTGGTCATAGTACCCAATTAATAGTAGGAGCAAGCCCCGAATCAGACAGACAAATATTACATTTAAGTGAAAATTTATATAAAAAGATGAGTTTAAAAAGAGTATACTATAGTGCTTATATCCCTGTAAATACAGATAATAGATTACCATCTATTATAAGCAAACCACCTTTACTTCGTGAACACCGACTTTATCAGGCAGATTGGTTACTTCGATTTTATGGCTTTAGTTCAAGAGAAATTCTTAGTGAATCTATGCCATTTTTGTCGGAAGATTTTGATCCAAAAGTAGGTTGGGCTCTTAATAACCTTGACTCTTTCCCCATAGAAGTATTAAATGCGAGTTTAGAGTTGCTACTACGAGTTCCCGGTATAGGTGTCACTAGTGCTAGACGGATTATTTATTACAGAAGAAATTCTATTTTAAACTTTGAAAGTCTAAAAAAAATGGGAGTTATTCTAAAAAGAGCTAAATATTTTATTACTTGTAATGGTAAATACTTAGATACTTTTATATTAGAAAAAGAGATACTCACTAAGAAACTCTCAGATAAAAAAGATATACAATTAAAACTATTTTAGGGTGATTTTATGAATTATACATATGATGGTACATTTTTGGGTTATTTGTCCCTTATTTATTATCTATTTAAAAAAAAAGAATATAAAGTTTCCATTAGAAAAGCCAATAATTATAGTCTATTCAATGATAACTTTATCAAAACCAATGTAGATAATGGCGAAAGAGTTCTTAATAAATTAACTTCTCTCCTCGGAAAAACAAAAGTTAATAAGATTTTTTCTGCATTTTTGTCGGAGGAATTGGGAGTAGAAGATATACTCTTTAGTTATATAAGAAAAGCTTTGAAATTAGGAAAAAAAATCGATACTACTTACATTTTTGAAGTTGAGAGAGTAGATCGATTTTCTTCTAGGTCTCTACATGAAGCACATAAATTTAAAGGCTTTGTCAGATTTAGAAAGCTAAAAGATAATACTTATTATGCTATTATAGATCCTAGCCATAATATAATTCCTCTTTTAGCTGATCATTTTATCAATAGGTTTGCAAAAGAAAAATTTGTTATACATGATACCTGCAGAAAAATAGCTTTGATGTATGACCCAAATACAAAAGAAAAAGGCATAATAAAAATTAAAGAAGAGATAAAAGAATTATTAGAATACAAAGAGGACTCTGAATACCTACATGAAGAAGAAAAGGCATATATAAAACTGTGGAGGGGCTATTTTGATAGTATCAATATTGAATCTCGGGAAAATCCAACTTGTCAGCGAAATTTTATGCCAAAAAAATATTGGAAGAATCTAGTAGAAGTAAATAGAATTGACAAATAAATATTCATAGCTTATAATGAAAATGAACATTGTTCATTTTGGAGGTTATATGATAATTGATATAGATAAACACATATTAACAGAAGGTAGGAAAATAGCGCTAGAGAAAGGTTTAGAAAAGATAAATATTAGAGAAGTGGCTAAAAAATGCAATGTTAGTATTGGTACTATCTATAATTACTATCCTTCAAAGGGTCATTTAATTATGAGTATTGTTAGTAACTTTTGGCATGAAGCCTTTATGAAAATAGATAAAAAACTTTCAAATGAAAATAATTTTTTTGATGGGATTGCTATTATATTTGAACTTTTGAGGAAAAATTTAAAAGATTATAAAAAAGATTTTTTAATACGAATGAGTACTCTAAGTGAAAAAGATAAAATTTTAGGAAGAGAAAAAGAAGATAATTTTATGGGCTTTTTAGAGAAAAAAATTATTTTTTTACTAGATAGAGATAAAGATCTTACCCTCAAAAACTTTAACAAAGGAGATTTCTCAAAATTTGTTTTAGATAATCTCATAATAAGAGCAAAAAAAAATGAAAATAATATTGATTTTTTTATTGAAATACTAAAAGAAATTTTAAAATAATTTTTATTCTCCCAATTAACTTAAAATATTTAAATTTATCAAAATATTATAGTTAATAACTAAATTTTTAATTAAGTACTAAAATAAAGTTTAATTAATTTTAAACTTTTTAATTTAATAAAAAATGAACAATGTTCATTTTAAAGGAGGAAATTATGCAAGCAATAATGGAAACTTTATTTGACACCTTCTACTTAACAAGTGTTATATTCCTAGGATATATAATGTTTACCAATAACAAATCAAATAAAAAATTACGTTTAATTGGAATTATGTCTATGATACTTGGTTTTGGTGATGCTTTTCACCTAGTTCCTAGGTTAATAGCTCTTTTCACTAGTGGTTTAGAAGCTCATGCAAAATACTTGGGCTTCGGCAAGTTAATCACTTCTATTACTATGACTATTTTTTACATAATTCTTTATCATGTTTATCTATTACACTATAAAAAAGAAGAGAAGAAGGGGATTACTTCTACCTTGTACCTACTTGGGATTACAAGAATATTTTTAATTTTAATGCCACAAAATGATTGGTTTAATTATTATGCACCTGTTAAATGGGGTATATATAGAAATATCCCCTTTATATTTATTGGTCTAATAATTATTTGTTTATTTTACATTGAAAAGGACAAAAGTTACTATCAATATATGCCCCTTGGTATTACTCTATCCTTTTTATTCTATATCCCTGTAGTTTTGTGGGCAAAATCTTTTCCATTAGTTGGTATACTAATGATTCCAAAAACTATCTCATATTTTTGTATAGTTTTAATGGGATATAGAGAATATAAGGGAAATAATCAGCCTAATTTATAAAATCATTTTAATTTAGCAAAGAATATTCTAATAGTCTTGTTGAAGCTATAAATTTTAATAGAAATAAAAGATCTTCTAAATAAAAGGGGAAGCTAAAGATAACTATCAAATACACTTTAATTAAATCAAAAAAGGTTAAATAAGATTTTAAATGAAATTTTCATTAAAAGAAACCATTTTGTCCAAACATATCCAAATAAAATTATTAAGTTATTTTACATTAAAAGAAGTATTAAAAACAACAACAGGAGTAAAAAAAATTACCTCCTGTTGCTTTAAACACAACTTATATTAATTTTCTAACTTAATTTAACAATTCATTTGTCTTTAATCTAAATAAAATCAAAAAAATTCAGGTTGAAGACAAATAACTAGTTTTTTGAAAAAACATCGTTACTTTTGTCTTAATACAAAAATAATACTACCTCTTAGGGACATAATTGAATTTACGTCAGACAAGTCTTCCTTATTCAATAAAAATCAAGTACTCGTATAAGAAGTAAGATTAAGTAATCACTACAGTCACCAAATTTCAAAACTCGCTCTTAAAGAGCTCAAACAGCTTCCAATTCTTTAGGTTCCTTTCGTTAACTTAATCTAAATTTCTTGTATAGGTACACCTAAAATCAAAGACAAATAAAACTTCTTTTTTAAGAAAATTTTATTTGTCTAAAGTTTCAAATTCCTTTTTATACTAAAAGATTTTTTTTACTAATTTGCTCATAGGAGTTTCGTTTTTAATTGCAGTAATTAACGCACTTGCTTTTGTCACATCCCCTATTAATATACCACCTACAAAATCATCTTTGTGAAAATATAGCTTTTTATAAATATTATTTTTACAATCATTATATACAGATATTTGATATTCTTTTTCTGGATCTTGTCCTATATCACCTATAGAGAATATTTCAGTATCTAATCCAGCAAATGTAACTGGTTGTACACTTACTTTATATTCTCTGTTATCACCAATAGCATTAGATCCAGCTATAGCTCCCTGTTCAAGTGCTGTTGCCCATAAACCATTTACTATACCATCATGTTCAGCAACATCTCCAGCTGCATATATTCCTTCAATATTTGTTCTCATCCCATCATCTACAACTATCCCATAGTTATATTTAATCCCTGTCCCTTCAATAAGTCCAGTATTACACCTAATACCTGCACTTAAAAGCACCATATCTGCTTTGATTTCTTTTCCATTATCTATCTCAACAAACTCTACTTTTCCTTCTCCACCTATTTTTTTAACAAAATGATTTTTATATATTTTTAAACCTTGTTCATTAGTAATTTTTTCTAATAACTCTGATCCTTCTTGATCAAGCTGTCTAGGAAATATTCTACTTTCCATTTCAACAACAGTAACTTTAAGTCCCATTGCTTTCAATTCAGAAGCAGCTTCTAATCCTAATACTCCTCCTCCAACTACAACTACTCTAGAAGCATCTTTTGCATAATCTTTAATTCTATCAGCATCATCTTTTGTTCTAAGAATAAATGTTCCTCTAGTTTCTACTCCTAATATAGGTGGTACATTTCCTCTCGAACCATTTGCCAAGATTAATTTATCATAATCTTTTTCGTTGTTATTTGATAAAATTAATTTTTTATTTTTTACATCTATTTTATTTACACCTATACCATACGTCACATTTATGTTATTATCTTCATACCAATTTTTTTCTTTTAAATAAAATTCACTATCTTTTAAATCTTCCGTTAAATAGTCACTTAAACTAGGTCTATAATATGCTTCTACTTTTTCCTTTGTTATAATCTCCACCTTAGCAAGAGGATTTCTTACTCTAGCAGCTTCTGCTGCAGCTACTCCAGCTACTCCATTTCCTATAATTACTACTTTTTCCTTCTTTTCTATTTGGAATAATATCCCTTCATCTTCTACCATTTCAAATAATTCTTGACCTACACCACAAGCTGGACATACTTTTGGTGGTAATACTCCTTCAAATATCTCTCCACAAACTACACATCTCCATCTTTTAATTTCACCACTTGGATTAAGGTCTATCGCTAATTCTACCTCTTCTCTTTCTCTTGGTGGTACTTGTCCTTCCAAAACATATTTTCCAAATTTTTTACCATAAGCTACTGCTTCTTCTATTTGTTTTGGACTAGGCTTAAACTTACATGTATATCCATCTGCTACATTCATTCTAAGTTGTTCCAATCTAGCTATAATGTTAGGTACACCCTCTCCACTCCATCCATAGGAACCAAAAGCAGATACCACCTTTCCACCATGAACTATTGGATTAAGTGAAATTGCCAAATCCCAAGTTAAAGGAAGTGCATCTCCATTTATCGTAGAAGTTCCAAATAATATCCCATCTGCCCAATAGATTTCATTCATTATTTCACCCTTAAGGTTACCATAATTTCCTACATGGACATTGTATAATTTTATATCAAAATCGCCTTGTGTATTTATCCCCTTTACAATATTTTCAGCCAATTCAGCTGTGTATCCATAAGCACTACAATAAGGAATTACTATAGTCTTTTTCTTATTAGGATTAACTTCTGTTGACCATTTTCTATAAGTTTCCATTATCTCCTTTGGATTTTTATCAAGTACTGGTCCATGTCCCGTGCAAATAGTTTCTATTTCAAAATCCTTTATTTTATCAAGTGCTTCTAGTACATATTTTTTAAATGGTCCAAAAATAGCTGTATAGTAATATAAAAGAGCTGAATTATAGTCTTTCATCTTTTCTTCAGGTATTTTTGAATATAATACTTCGTCAAAGGCATAGTGTGACCCAAATGAATCACAAGTAAATAAGATTTTATCCTCTGGTAAATATGTATAGATTGAATCTGGCCAGTGTAAAAATGGTGCTGAGATAAATTTAAGTGTTTTATTTCCTAAATCTAAAGTATCTCCATGTTTTACAATTATAGAATCAAAGTCTTTATTTGCTATTTCTTCTAAAAACTCTATTGCTGATTCTGAACCTACTACTATAGCATTTGGACAATAGTCAAGTAACATCTCTACTGAACCTGCATGATCTGGCTCTGTATGATCGACAATAATATAATCTATCTTTTTAGGGTCAATATGCTCCTTTAATTTTTCAATATACTCATGAAAAAATTTTGCTTTCACTGTTTCGAATATGGCAATTTTTTCACTACCTTTTACAACATAAGAATTATAAGTAGTTCCAAATTCTGTTTGCATAATTATATCAAAAATTCTCAAATCAGGATCTTGAGAACCTACCCAATATATATCCTTTTTTAACTCTAATGATTTCATATGTACTTCACCCCTCTACATTTAAATTAACTTTTCCATGGAAAGTCTACCAAAACCGTCAATTTTTGTCAATGGAAAAGTTTCACTTATAAATTTATTATAATTTTAAAATATGAATTTTATAATATTTTAAAAGTTTTCCTTAATAACCATAACTTAGCACCTATAAAATTAAATATAAGTTTATGACCTAAATAAAGCAATTATATAAATACTAGTGCAAAATGAGATTGTTTTGAGAACTACACACAACAAACTTATATTTTATACGATAGATTCTCAGCCTAATAATTGTGGTCTCTTTACCTTCTTTAAAATATATAAAATAAAAGTAAAAAAAATCTATATTAATATTTATTTTTATAATGGATTTTTTTTTACCTACATGCTAAGTATATTCCCAAAATTAACATTTTTCAAATTAAATCTTTTTAAATTAAAATATTCTTTTAAAAAATATAATTATTTTTATAAATTCTTATTAATCTCTTCATAACCATCTCTTCATTTAAACTTCTCACTTTTCCATCACAAAACTTATTTAAACTCTATTGTGAAATGGAATATCTAATCTATTAAAAAAATATGATTTGGATGAAAAGGAAGTTAATTTATTAAAAGAAAATAGGGAGTTTGAAGCTGTAAGTGGTTTTTATAGAACTCAAAGTACTACAATAAATACCTCTTCATATAATTCTATTCTCAATACCTTAACTATATTTATAACTGCTGTTGCAGGTATATCTCTATTAGTGAGAGGTATTGGAGTTATTAATATCATGTTAGTTAGTGTTACTGAAAGAATAAAAGAAATAGGAATAGGTGGAACTATAAGCATTGGTGCCTATGTTGATATTATACCAGTTTTTACAAAAAATATTATTCCTATCTGTAACTATCTCTACTCTTAATTAGTTTAATTTTTAGACTAGTACCAATAAGAAGAGCTTCTCTGCTAAATCCTATAGAAGCATTGCATAATAAATAATTAACAAGAAATAATAAAATTAAAAACTCAAAATTTAATTTTTTGCACAAACAATCTATCCAATTAATTAGTAAATACAATGCTATCTCAATTGAAGACCTAAATATGAAAGGCATAAGTCAATCATTGAAGCTGGGTAAAAGTTTATCTGGTAATGAGGAACTTCACTACAGTACTCAAATATAAAGCTGAACTAACAGGCAAACAACTTGTAAATATAGATAAATTTTATCTATCAAACAAAACCTCAAACTCTCAGATAGGTCATGTACTTGTGAGTGTGATTATTTAATAGATAGAAATTTACATTCTTTATTACCTAGTGTCGCTGTTTTCCGTTAATTATTAATTACCCCTTAATTAACTGCTTCAAAAATCTTATTTATTGTGAGTTTCATAGTTAAACTCTTTCCATTCTAGATTGAATCTTAAACAAATAAAACCTCTTTTTTAAGAAAATTTTATTTGTCTACAGTCTCAAAAAAGAGTAAACTCTTATTAATTGTTGATTATTTCTTTTTTACATGCTTTATTAGATAGTCAAGGGCATACTTATACCCCTCTACTCCCAAACCACATACCTGACCAATAGAGCCTTTAGCCGGATAGGAAATATGTCTCCACTCTTCTCTCTGATGTATATTACTAATA
>CAZFBB010000084.1:0-13453 GCA_964517235.1 uncultured Fusobacteriaceae bacterium | reverse complement strand
TTTTTGCAATTACTATAATTCCACTTGTATTCATATCTAATCTATTATAAAATCTTGGAACAACAGAAAGATTTTTTACTTTTTGAAAGTAATGTACAACACCGTTAGCCAAAGTTTTATCTGTTTTCTTAAGAGTCGGATGAACTATTATAAATGGCTCCTTATCTAAAATAAGCAAATCCTGATCTTCATAAACTATATTCAAATTCATCTCTATTGGTTTAATATTAGTCCCTTTTTCTCTCTCAATAACAACTAGTCTATTTAAAGGTCTAAGTTTCTTACTTCCCTTAACGTCCTTATTATCAAGTAAAAATTTTAGATTTCTAATACTCCTACTAGAATAATCCTCTACTTCCTTAAGATATTTGGATATAGTATACCCTTTATATTCTTTTTCTATCACAAACTTTCTCATAATTTGAGCCCTTCATTATTACAAATTATACGCATATATCATATCAAAATTTACAAACTCTGTCAATTGATAAATACTTATTTTTTGAATTTTAGTTATTTTCTTCACTTTTAACATTGAACATTTCTATGTTTTTCTGTTAATTTTTCAAAGTTTAACTCCCTTATTTATCTGATAAGTTTCTTCAAAAATTAAAAAATGTGATTTTTTTCTATTAAATAATTTTCTTTTTTTAATTCTGTTAAAAAAATGGATTTCTCCATTTTAATCCAAATACACCTTTTATAGTCATCTCCAACTAATCAATTTGGCTTTAGCTACTTTTAGCATTTTAAATACAATTTTTAAAGGCTAATCCTTCCAATTAGCCTCATATTTTTAATCTTGTGATTTGTTTCTAATATTAATATTATCTGTTCCAATTTCTACTATAGAACTTTCTTCTTTATTAGCTTTAGTACTTTTTCCTATTATTTTAATATTTGGATTAATAACTATAATTATTTCTATATTTTTTTCATTTCCAAGTTTATCTTTTACTTTAACATTAATTACTTTATTTGCCATAGTACTATTACTAAACTTAAATTTAGGATTATTTGCATAATTAAATTTCCCCACTGAACTTTTTGATTTTCCATTAGCTATAGTTAAAACTCTATTTGGAATTACTGTGACTGTTCTATCATGCAAGTCAAAACTTTCTAATCCTGATAATTCTTTTATTTGACCAAAATCTATTTCTACTTCATATTGACCCTTTGCACTATATAAACTTTCATAGTAAAATTTATCCTCTGTATCATTTATACTCCTATCTACAACTATTTCTTCACTATTAATAGTTATACTTCCTGCACTAGTAAAACTTATAAAAGTTATATTTTGTCTACCATCTACAAGTGCACTTGATAGTGGAATTGAATCTTTCTCATATGCTGTAAGCCTTGTAAAATTTTCATTTGCAACATATTTAGTATTTGCAATTCCTAATACTGGTTTAATTGAATTGGTTGAAACATTAACTTCTTCCTCTCCTCTTATGAATTTCATATATATATTTGAATTGGAATCTTCCACTGGCAGTTCCATACCATCTATAAATAGGCTTCCTGGATTACCATCTTGATATATTCCAGTTATAGGTACATTATTCGCTACATTTCCAGCTTTATCTTTTATATTAATTGTATTTGATAAAGCTCTAACTACCCTTATTCCATTCGTTTCACATATTATTCCATCTTTTTCAGAATTGCTAGTATTTATATCTACTCCTTCTATACTTCCCCTAAACCAGTTAAATTCATTTAATTTGATAGAGTATTTTACTATGTCATTGTCTTTATAATAATTTTCATCTATTATAGTTGTACCATAATTTGCATTATTCAAAGCTTCAACAGTGGCTCTGTTTCCTTCTTCTCTCTTAACAATCTTAGCCCATTCAACTTCTGGAGATACTGTATCTACCCACAACTCCTTTCTATCTCTTTCATACATTGCTTTCATACTCAAATCAGATAAAGTACTATAAGTTTCTATCTCTTGTATTGCTCCTGCTCTATTCATAACAAATATTGCTGAATACTCATATTTACCATCCATTAATACAAAACTTGCATCTGTACTTGGAATTAGCATTTTATTTCCTCCTTCAGGTATAGAAATATAAGTATTAATATCACTTCTATCACTTTGATTCCTATCATGGTTAAATACAAATAGATATAACAAGAATCGTTCATCACTTTTTTCTCTATCTTCAACTCTTACAGTAAGTAAAGCTTTATCTTCAGCTCCAGAATAATAATTTTCATATCCTTTTATTCCATTACTATCATTAAACATCGTTCTTCTTTTTGTTTTTGGCACTACAAGAACATTACTTACTACCTTTTCATTTCTATTTCCTCCTACATCAACTATATTCATAAGTAAATTTTTATTTGTCAATGCTAATAATCGAGGTAACCTAACCCTTCCAGTAATCCTTTTCTCCATATCTGCTCCTGCAGTTACAGATATATCATCAAGAATTAAACCTGCCAAACTTATTGCTGTTCCTGTAGCAGAATTAAAATCTATTTCCTTCTCCTCTTCTACAACTATACTGACTTCTATTTCGTCTTCTGCTTTTACATTTAACTTATCTATCTCAGTCATGTTTATTGCCCCATTAGTAGAAGCATTTATTGTTATAGATGAACTACTTGTAATAAATCTATCTGTTATTTCTATATTACCTGAAGCATCGTGATAGGGTTTCAAACTTTCTAACGTCTTCTTTAGGCTATTATTGGTAAGTGTTATCGATTTTATCTTTGGTGGATTTTTTTCTATTAATTTTAATGAAGTTACATAGATTTTTACAGATACATTTTTATCTGTACTTGCTGTAAACTCTACTGTTAATTCTTCTTTTCCAAAAGTACTTTCAAAATATGTTTTATCTATTTCTTTTGTAAATTCATACCATCTAACGCCACCTTCATTTATTTCTTCTCTTTCAAATTTTTTACCCGAAACTACGTCTTTATAAGTAAATACTTTTTTACTTTTTCCATCTAGGGTAAAGCTAGCGTTACTTACTTGATAATTTACAATGTCACCTCTTTCATTCTTATATTGAGATTTTACTCTTGTTTTCAAAATTATCTTTTCATCTTTAGCAATAATTTCAAAGGTATTTGGATTTGGATTCAAAAAATATGCCTCTATTTTCCACTCAGGCACTCTATAATATCTATCTTTTTTACTTTTCATAAATGGCTCAATAAATAAATTAGGTGATGGACTATTTTCATCTTTTCTCTTTCTTATACTTAGTATATCTTTTAATGAAAATATCACTTGCCTTTCAAATCCATCACTTTCAGGAAAAGGACTTTCATAGTTCATTACCCATCTTTGTACAATACCTATATTTCCTACAGCATCAGAAAGAGCCGAGCCAACAAATTCACCAGTTTCCCCCATTTCATAGAATGTAAATAACTGTTCTCCTATTCTTTGGTGTAATAAAAACTCCATATAAAATTTGTCATCCATATCTGCTGGCCTTACTCCACCATTCCATAATCTATCTTTAAACTCAATTTCATAGGGGTAATAGTGTGTATTTATCCTTAAATTAGCTACTCTTCTAAAATATTCATCTGCTACCATTCTATTATATACAAAAGTATTCGTATGGATTATACCTGTCATTTTTATACTGTTATCGGTCAGTTCCTTTGCTAAATCTTTTATAACACTATTTCCCACATAACCACTAGGAAGATTTTCAGCATCCATATTTTCATCTGTAAGTAATATCATCCATTTAGCAGATGGAATATATCCCTTTCTTTTATCCAAATTTTTCACTATATTATTATTAAAATCCAAGAATCTACCATTTTCAACTAAATAGTCTTTTCCATATTTAATGGCCCAAGCACCATTTTCTTCACTTTTATAATAACCACTTCCTGCTACTATTTTTCCAAATGCTCCCTCTAGTTCTGCAACAGATTCAAACCAAGGATTTACACTATCATGCTTATATAAAGCCATAAAATAATGATTTTCAAATTTATCGTATTTCAATACTTTTTTATTCCAATCATCACCAATTGATTTAGAATCTTGTGGTGGACCAAAGGTAATAAGATTATATTTTACATCAAAACCTCTTTCTTCAAGTTGCTTAGTCATTTGTTTAAGACCCACTTTAACAGAATCTATTTCATTTTGCATAGATCCAGAATTATCTATAAGAAATAATACATCTAAAGGAAATTGAAAATCTGCTTTGTTACTTTTACTCAGTTGAGGATCTATAACAGGTAACAATTTCTTATTCCAAATATCTGTTCCCCACTCTTCTCCTACTTGATGACCTCGTATAGCTTTTGCTCCTCCATACTCGTCAAGTCTGGCTACTAGGTTATCTTTGCTCAAATCCAACTTCTGTTCCGCTTTTGTCACAAAGTTTACGACAACTTTTTTAACAGGTTTATTATTAACTAAATCAAAATCACTATTTACATTAATAGAGTCTATCATAAACAAATTATTTTTATTAGCAAATTCACCTGTTACCACACTAGGTAAGCCCATTTTAAATTTTTTAAACCCTCCATATGTTAAGACTTTATAATCATAATTATCGTCAGATTTTGATTTTAAATCAGCATCTTGCAAACTATATATCTGAATAATATAACTTCCTCTCGGAAGGCCAATAACCTGAAAAGTTCCTTCTTTTGAGTAAGTAAATACTGCATTTCCACCTTCTATTTCTCTATCTATCCCACTTTTAAAAACTAAATCTACATATTTATTTGTTCCTTCTACAAATTTATTTATTCTATCCAATTCATCTTCATCACTAATAATGTTAATCTTTTCATAGCAATCATAATATTCAATTGGCAACTCTATTCTATATTTACTTTCACCAACATCATATATATAAAATTTTGTTGGATTTTCAATAGAAATTATATCACCATTTTGATTTGTTTTTTCTTCTAATCTAACTATTCTAAATATTACTTTATCTTCATTTATAACTGCCCCGTGACTATTACTCAAATCATTTTCCCACTTAAATGTAGCTCTATCACCAGGTTCTCCCATATCCATTTCCTCTTGATAGATTAGGTTTGATATAGATTTGGTCGTATAGTATGTAAACTTACTTTCGCCTAAATCACTATTGAGATTATGAGTTACCAAAGTTCCTTTACTGTCTGATATAGGTTTCTTAAATATCACTCCATTTGTCGCTTTTCTATTTCCACCATCCCATAGATAGTCTTGATAATCCTGCTTTAATGTAAACTCATCTAGAAACTCCCCTCTAAAAAAAGCATCTACATCCGTAGTTGTTACCATTTTTATTTCTTTATACCCAAAAGTTTGCTTTGGCAAAACTCTATCTTTTATCTCATATTTCCCATTTCCCCAATCCATACTTGGATTAAATGTTGCCATTACTGTCTGATAGGGATAATCAATTATAGGTGGCAGTCTATAATTGACTTTATAATTTGCAGTTGCTGCATTTTCTACGTTACTATTTAGTATATAGAATACTTTTCTATCCCTTTCTAATTTTTCTGTTATATTACTTTTATATTTTATTTTCCATTTTTTATAATATTTATTACTCCTCCAATCAAATCCATTTGTATCAAGTACTATTTTTCCATTACTTGTATATACCATTTCCAATTCTTCTTGGGATACTTCTACACCCGACACTTCTACCTTTACATTACTTTCCAATTCTTCCTTAATAGAAATAACACTTGTTGGACTAGAGCTTACAGTAATAACAGTTGCCTCTATAGACTCAGGAGCTCTTCCCGGATAAAAATTAAGTAAGCTAATTCCTTCATTTCTTTTAATTCCCTTTCCTTCAAACCTCATTGTATCTTCCAAGGTAATAACTAAACTTCCTCTATTGCTCTCTTCTGTACTATACCTAAAACTATAAACTTCCAAAGTATAAAGACCCCTTGGTAATCCAAAAAGTTCTATTTTTCCAGGAATAAATGACATTCCTAACCCATAATTTGTTCTAACTTCAGTAACTTTATCTAAGTTATCTCCATTAAATCTAAAATCTATATAATTCTTTTTTCCCTTTAAAAATTCTATTACACATTCATCGTTGCTATTTGTAACATTACTTGCTAATTGAACAGGATTAACTTTATTATAAACATCATACTGCATAGGCATTGAGCCCCTAGTAATCCTTACAAGATATTCTTGTTTTTTGTATATTTCCAAGTGTTTTTTTACAACTTGATAATTTTCATTATAGATAAATCTATTTCCTTCTGAATAGTTTGTATCTTCTATTATATCTATCCCTTTTACAGGTAGATAAAAAGTCTTATCTATATGGATATTTTTTATATCTTCTCCTGTTCTCATATTTTTTACAATTTCAATCATTGAAAAATTACCTTTAACTAGTCTATTCGTACTTATATTCTTTTTAACAGGAATAAGAACATATTTTTTATCAGCATCTCCACCATATGTAAAAGCTCCATTAAAATTAATAAAATCGACAGAGGTATTCCAACCAAAATCAGCAATTGTATCCATATCCACTTCCAATTGATCTTTTTTTAAGGAGCTTTCCTTTACTCCTTTAATATTAACCCTATCTGACTTATTCACACCCATTAAATAATAATTTGTAGAATTTTTTAAACCCGATTCAACATAAGTTACTACTACTTGTTCCTCTATGGCAAAAAGTAGATTGCAAAACAGTAATGTAAATCCGACAAGTATTTTTTTCATCATCCCTATCTCCACCTTCTTTTTAAATAATTTATTATTATATAATTTATTATATTGTTCCCTCTAATATTACTTTAATTTCATTTTTTCTTCAATACCTTTCCTATTATTTAAAATAAAATTCTATTTTATATTATAATTATTTTCAACTTTTCGTATATAATATGTTCTGATATTATTATCTTTATAATAAATTCTATCTCATAATTGTTTTTAAAAAATTTTTTTATTCTTATTTCATTGTAAAAAAATATTTTATTCTTATTTTTATTATTTTAATCGAACTTATTTAAATCTAAAAATAAAGAAATTTTACCTATTAATTTTATTGAGTTTCTAAAATAGTGTTCTTAAAGTGTTAGAAAATTTAAGGTGAAATCAACTTTGTAAAATTCTTTTATTAGTCAAAACCAAAATTTATAAAATAATCAAAGAGATTAGGAAAAATTCATGTAAAATAAAAAAGCTATAGCTCTATCAAATATAGAACTATAGCTTAATTTTTTATTTTTACCCAAAAAAATTTAACTAACAAACTCTAACTAAATTAATAATATTTTTCTTAAAAATCTAATTTTTATCTATTTTTACTTCCATTGTTATTGCACTAAATTTACACTTATCAAAACAAAGACTACAACCTATGCACTTATCCTCGTTTACTTTATGCTTTTCTTTAACTTCTCCGTCAATAGCTTCTACTGGACACACCCTTTTACATGCAGTACATCCAATACACTTGTCCTCTATAACTCTAGCCACCTTAAATTCTTTAATTTGACTAGTTATAGCATTTGTTGGACATTTTATAGCACATATGCCACAGTTAACACATTTATTAGTATCTATCTTTGCAAGATTTCCTTTTACTTCTATTGCATCAACAGGACAATTTTTTGCACATATTCCACAAGCTATACATGCTACTGAACAATTTTTTCTGGCTTGGGCAGCTTTTTCCCTACTAGAACAAGCTACTGTCACCTTTGATTCTTGTGGTAACATTTTAAGCACACGTTTTGGACATATTGTAACACACTTCTCACAAGAAATACATTTATCTTCATTTATTTCAGCAATCCCTTTATCATTAATAATTATTGCATCAGCAGGACAGACCTTAACACAATCACCATAACCAAGACATGAGTACATACAGCTTTTGTCTCCACCAAAATAAAGATTAGCATTGGCACAAGTTCTTATCTCCCCATCAAATTCATATGTTTTTTTCACTATACCATTATGCCCTTGACAAAGTATTTTTGCCACCATTTTTTTCCCAACGCTAGCTACTTGTCCAGTTAATTCAGCTAGTTTCCCTACTACTTCCTCTCCTCCTGGAGAGCAAAAACTAATCTCTACACCTTTTTCAACTATAGCTTCTGCATATCCCATACAACCTGGATAACCACAAGCACCACAGTTTACACCTGGAAGAGCATCATTTATCTTTTCTACCATAGGATCCTTTTTAACTTCAAATTTTTTAGAAGCGTATGCAAGAAATAATCCCATAGCTAAACCTAGTATTCCCAATATCAATATAGGTATCAAATTCGACACAAGCACACCTCCTAAATCTTAATTCCACTGAATCCCATAAAAGCCATAGCTAAAATACCAGCACTAATAAACGCAATAGCTACCCCTTTAAAAGCAACTGGAACATCTGCGTATTCTAGTCTCTCCCTAGTACCAGCCAATAGTACCAAAGCAATAGTAAATCCTATTGCTGCTGCAAATCCATTAACTGTTGTTTCAATAAAATTATATTTTTCTTGTATATTTAATATTGCTACACCAAGTACAGCACAATTCGTTGTAATTAGCGGTAAAAATACTCCTAAAGCTTTATAAAGGCTAGGACTTAATTTTTCTATGGCCATTTCTACAAATTGTACTAAAGAAGCTATTATAAGTATAAAAGCTATAGTTTGAAGATATTCTAAATTAAAGGGTACTAAAAGATAGTTATAAACTAACCAAGTTACCGACGACGCAAGAGTCATTACAAAAGTAACTGCCATACCCATACCTAATGATGATTCTACTTTTTTAGATACCCCCATAAATGGACATATTCCCAAAAATCTAGCAAAAACAAAGTTGTTTATAAGTATAGAACCTATAATAATTGATATTAATTTTCCCAAATCCATTTATTTCACCTACTTTCCTTCTTTTTTCTAGTATTCATATAAGCAATTATAAACCCTAAAGTTATAAATGCTCCAGGTGGTAAAATAAATATCATTGCCGGACTAATAACATCTCCAAAAACATTAACTCCAAACAAAGTTCCTGCTCCTAAAAGTTCTCTTATGCCTCCAAGTATAGTAAGAGCAAGCGTGAATCCTAGTCCATTTCCAAGTGCATCCATTATAGATAAGCCCACTCCATTTTTTGAAGCAAAACTTTCTGCTCTTCCAAGTATAATACAGTTTACAACAATAAGAGGAATAAACAAACCTAAAACCGAGTATAAATCGGGCAAATAAGCTTTCATAATCATTTCAACTATAGTTACCAATGTTGCAATAACCATTATATAAGCTGGTATTCTAACTTTATTTGGTATTTGTTTTTTTACAATACTTATTATTATATTTGAAAAAAATAGAACAAAAGCTGTTGCAAGTCCCATTGCCATTCCATTTATTCCACTAGTTGTTACTCCAAGTGTGGGACAAAGTCCTAAAAGTAGTACAAATACTGGGTTTTCTTTTATAAATCCCTTTGAAAACTCCTTGTAATATCTATTTGCCATTAGTTCATCACCTTTTCCTCAAAGAGAGTTAGTGTCTCTTTTATAGCATTATGAACGGCCATTGGAGATACTGTTGCTCCTGCAAAAGCATCTGTTCCTTTTTCAAATTGATACTTAGAACTTCTACCCTTCCACATATTTTGCCATCCCTTATCAAATATTTTATCTCCCAAACCTGGTGTCTCTTGAGCACTTATAATATTAAGCCCTTCTACCTTACCATCTAATGATACTCCAAGCATCATACTTATATCCCCGCCATAACCAGAACCTTTGATTGCTACTACATATGCAATTTTTTCTCCACCTTTATATGCTGGAATAAAATTATATCCTTCTATCTCTTTACTCTCTTCTACTCTAAATTCATCTGCTTCAGCTACTACTATACTTCTAGCTTCTCTTTCCATCTCTATAGCTCTTTTAATAATTATAGGTGAGGTTTTTGCATTGATAATGCTTAATCCTCCTGCACAAATACTAGCTATGAAAAACAATACAAACCCATAATGAACAAATTTATTCATTATAACTTCACCTCCCCAAATTTTTTGGGTTTAGTGTATTTATTTATTATTGATGTTACACCATTCATTATAAGTATAGAAAAAGCCATTCCCTCTGGATATGAACCTTTTAATCTTATGAGCATAGTTATCCCTGCTATACCTAAAGCATATATCACCTTACCGCTTGTAGTATAAGGACTTGTAACCATATCTGTTGCCATAAAGAAGGCTCCCAAAAATAATCCTCCAGACAAAATATGATAAAATGGGTTTTGACCAAAAATAAGTGCCATTAAGAACACTGCCCCAATTATGATAACTGGCATCTTCCAATCTATTTGACCTCTTACTATCAAGTAAATTCCTCCAATTAATATTGCCAGAGCTGATACTTCACCGAGAGAACCACCCATTTTTCCAATAAACATTTCTAAATATACATTATTAAAAATACTTTCTATTCCTTCACCTTTTTTCAAATAATCAAGCACTGTTGCCCCTGCATTTCCATCTACTCCAACCCATTTAGTCATAGCTACTGGATAAGATATCATTATAAATACTCTTCCAAGTAGAGCTGGGTTAAATACATTATGACCTAATCCACCAAAAACCATCTTTCCAAGAACTATTGAAACTACTGACCCCAATATTACTAATGAATATGGTAAAGTAACTGGCACAACAAAAGCATATAACATTCCTGTAATTATTGCACTTCCATCTAGAGCATCTATATCTTTTTTCATTATTTTTTGACATAATGCTTCACTTGCTACTGCTGAAAAAACAGCTACTAAAGTTACTGTAAATGCTCTTATTCCAAAGAAATAAACTGAAACAAATAGTGCTGGTAATAATGCAATAACTACATCATACATTACTCGCTCTATAGTTTCATTGGTTCTAATATGTGGAGAAGAGCCCATTTTATATAATTTATCCATTTTGTCCTCCATTATTTCATACTACGTAATTTTGCTTTTCCAAGTCTTATTGCTTCAGTAAGTGGTCTATTAGCTGGACAGACATATTGACAACTTCCACATTCTATACAGTCTAACAAATGATACTCTTTCAATTCTTCCCAATTTTCAAATCTAACTAATTTTGAATACATAAGTGGTGATAGATTCATTGGACAAACAGTTACACACTTACCACAGGTAATGCAAGATTTTGATTTAATAGAATTAACCTCTTTTTTACTAAGGGCAAGTATACCTGATGAGCCTTTGATTATAGGTACATCTTCTGTATACTGAGCTATTCCCATCATAGGGCCACCTGTAACCAATTTTTTCGTTACTTCCCTATCTATTCCTACTTCTTCAACAATTTCTTTTATATGAGTACCTATAGCGACCCTTAAATTGCTCGCTTTTCCAATTCCTTTACCTGAAACAGTAATAATCTCTTCTATTAATGGATGACCATTATATATAGCATTATATATCGAATATAGCGTAGCACTATTTTGCACTACCACTCCTACTTCTAGTGGTAATTTACCACTTGGAACTTCCCTATTTAACATAGCTTTTATTAATTGCTTCTCTCCACCTTGAGGATATTTTGTTTCCAATTCATATAATAAAATATCTTCTCTTTTTCCCAATTGTCTTTCAATAATTCTTATTGCTTCTTGCTTATTATTTTCTACTCCAATAATAGCTTTTTTAACACCTAAAATATGCATTACTATCTCAATACCTTTTATAAATCCTTCTGGCATCTCAATCATCAATCTATTATCTGTATTTAAGTATGGTTCACATTCTGCCCCATTAATAAGTAAAATATCTATATTTTTATCCTTTGGTGGATTTAGTTTTACATGAGTTGGAAACGCTGCTCCACCTAATCCAACTATCCCATTTTCTCTTATTATCCTAAGTAACTCTTCCTTCTCGAGTTTTTTATAGTCATCATAAGTTTTTCTTTCTATCCATTCTTCTTTATAATCATTTTCTATCACAACTGTATTTACTTTACCTCTCATTGTAAATGGCATAACTTCTATCTTTTTTACAACTCCACTTACAGGAGAATGAATAGGTACGCTCAAAAAAGCATCGCTATCGGCAATTTTTTGACCTTTAAGTACTCTATCTCCTATTTTTACTAATGGTTCAAGTATAGAACCTATATGCTGAAGCATAGGAAGATAAATAAATTTTGGTCTTTTAAAATTTTCAATTTTTATTTTCTCCGTTACTTCCTTATTATCAGGGGGATGTATACCACCTCTGAACGTAAAAAGTCCCATATTTCCTCCTTAATTCTGTTTAATAATATTTAACATTCTATTTTAATACTAAAATAATACTACATTTTTTAAGAATTGAAAAGTTACGTTATTTTTTTATTTATTAGAAAGTACTTAGAGTAGAAGTAAAGTCAGGTTTAACAAATCTTCTATAGGTTAAATTTTTAACAATCTTCTTTAAAAAATTTTTTCATTTTTTAAAAGTTTTTTTTTTCACTTATATCTTTCTTTTTTTCCTGATTCTAAATGGTCAAATATTACTCAAAAAATATTTTTTTCCTTTTTATTATCAAAACATTTGTTCATTGATATAAAAAAATGTCCGAAAAACCTATGCTTATAAGCACTTAGTTCTCGAACAAAAAAAATCTGCTTGTTATTTTTTTCTATTAAACTTTTCAATAACTCTTTCTACACTTTTTGCTGTAGCTAAAGACTTACTCGCTTTACCTCCTGTTTCTACAAGCTTTTCTACTATTTCTCTCTCTACTTTAGAAAATTTACCTAAAACATAATTTATTATTTCTTCTCTAATTTCTGGTTTGCCTATACCACATTTAACTCTAAAAAACTCTTCTCCACAGTGAGAAATAATTGACTTGATTCCATTATGTCCACCTGCGCTACCTTTTCTTTTTATCTTAATTCCACCTAATTTGATATCCATATCATCATAAACAACTATCAAATCTTCTTTTGGATTTAATTTATAAAATTTTATTACTTCTTGTACAGAATTTCCACTCAAATTCATATATGTTGTTGGTTTAAGTAAAATTATTTTTTCATCTTTGATATTAAAATCAACTATTAAACCTTGAAATTTTTCTCTAAAAGTTTCAACTTTATACTCTTTGGCTAAATAATCTATTACATCAAAACCTATATTATGTCTAGTTTTGTCATATTTATCTCCTGGATTTCCAAGACCTACAATTAACTTCATTTCCTAAACTCCTCTATTTTTCCCCTATTATAACATCTTATTTATTTCTTTTCCATTTTATTTAAAATCTTCAATACAAATCCCCAAAATTTTACTCCTCACACTATTAATTATTAAATATTAACTTAAAAAAAGGGATTACTAAAGAGTAATCCGAAATTTTATTAATATTCTAAATATGCACTTAACATCCAAATATGTTTTTCATAGTTTCCTATAAATGTATCTA
>CAZFBB010000083.1:0-13586 GCA_964517235.1 uncultured Fusobacteriaceae bacterium | reverse complement strand
ATTTTCAAGCGATCACCTTCTTAAAAAATACCTTAGTAATTATACTAAAGAGTCTAAATTTTGTCAAGTAAAATTTCTTAACAAGAAAATTCCCCAACTAAAAGTACATTAGGGCAATAGTGACTAATTATACCAAACTTTTAAAATTTTTTCAATTACTTTTGTACAAATCTAATAGATTTCCATTATATAAACTCTACAATTTCTTTAAGTTATAAAAGACACTTTTAACAATGGAATTTAGACTAATTCAGATAAAGAATAGAATAGTTTAATAATAAACAGTAATAGATGGTAATTTAAAAAAATTCAAATTTTCCTTCATATTGATTTTTAGAACTATTTTTTACAAAGAATTATGTCAATTTTACCAAATAGTTGTAACTCCTTCATCTATAGAGTAAATAAATAATTTTAATGATAAAATATTAACAAAAGTCTAAGATAAAAAATTTATTTCATCTCTATGAAAACTTTCTGTTCTTTGTAACTTTGTATTAAAGATTTAAACTCTTTAATATAAATTCTAAATCTTCAGCTTAACAAGAAAAAAAAAGCTATTTCAAAAGCGAAATAGCCATTCTTTTATTTATCAAATACTTCTGTAAATCTTTTAAATATTTCTTTTACTGATAATACTTCTTTTATCTTCCATACATCTGTACCTGCAAAATAGATTCCACCTTGGTTATCACCCTTGTGTCCTCTAACTAATCTTTCATTTACACAAAACTCATATGTACAATATTTTAAACATTGTGTACATGTTGTAGGTTTATCTGGATTCCCTTCTAATATTTTATCAACAAAAGGAGTTTTTATAGCATTAGCTGGTAACCCAGCCGAACTCATCATTTTGACCACATCTCCTTTTTTTGAATTAATATAAGCTTGTTTAAAATCATCACTCACTTCGCATTCATCACTAGCTACAAACCTAGTTCCCATTTGTATTCCATCTACTCCAAGACCAAACATACGCTTTGCATCATCAGGAGTTACTACCCCTCCTGCTGCTATTACTGGTATCTTTAAAGCTTTTTTAATCTCTCCCACTATATCCCAAGAATCTTCCTCTGTTCCAAGATGTCCACCTGCATTTCCACCTTCAACAATAACAGCACTAGCTCCCATTCTCTCAGAAATCTTCGCTAATTTTAATGATGAAACAATAGGTACTATTGGAATATTAAATTGTTTTCCTATAGGAAATATATCTCTAGAAAAACCTGCACCACAGACTATCAAATCTGCTTTTGCTTCTATAGAAGCTTTTACTAACTCTACAAAGTTTCTTGCAGCAAACATGATATTTACTCCAATTACTCCCTTAGTAACTTCCTTAGCTTTTTTTATTTCGGTCTTTAGGTTATCGATACTAAGAGCAGTACCTGCTATAAGACCTATTCCACCTTCATCAGCAACTGCCGATGCTAATTTGGCCATAGACACCTTTATAGCCATTCCACCTTGGATGATAGGATACTTTATATCCAAATCCCCAATTTTTAATTTTGGTAGTTTCATTTTATCACCCCATAAAAACATTTGTTATCTAACATATGTAACATTATACAGTATAGGCAACTCAGTGTCAATCTTTCTCTTTGTCAAAATGCCTTTCTTTATGCTATTATATAACAAATAATAATTTGGGAGGAATTATGTCTACACTACACAAAACACCAAGTGCTAATAGATTACACATTGCTATTTTCGGCAAAAGGAACATGGGAAAATCAACTCTTATAAATGCCATAACTGGGCAGAATTTAGCTATTGTTTCTGATTATGCAGGTACTACAACAGACCCTGTGTACAAAGCTATGGAAATATTACCTATAGGACCTTGCGTGCTTATTGACACAGCTGGAATAGATGACCAAGGGGCATTGGGAGAATTAAGAATTAAAAAATCTTACGAAGTAATTAAAAAAACTGACATAGCCCTTTTAGTTATTGATAACAAAGGTTTTACAAATTTTGATTATGATTTGATTAATCTATTTGAAAAAAATAATACTGAATTTATTATTGTTATTAATAAAGAAGATTTAGGGGGGGTAGAAGAATTAAAAAACCTTCTTAAGGAAAAAAAATATAAATATATAAGCCTTTCTGCAAAAGATAAAATAAATATACACAAATTAAAAGAAACAATTATAAAATATAGTCCAAAAACTTTTGAACAACCTAGTATAATAGGTGACTTAATTAATCCCGGTGATGATGTTGTATTAGTAATACCAATTGATACTGGAATGCCAAAAGGAAGATTAATATTACCCCAAGTTCAAACAATAAGGGATATTTTAGACAATGATGGTATCATTCATATTTCAAAAGAAAGAGAGTTACGTTGGACACTAGAAAACCTACGTAAAAAACCAAAATTAGTTATAACTGACTCTCAAGAGTTTGCAAAAGTAAGTGCTGATACACCTTTAGATATCAAATTAACTTCTTTTTCTATATTATTTGCGAGATATAAAGGAGATTTATTTAAATTAGTTGAAGGGGCTAAGACTCTTAGAAATTTAAAAAAAGGTGATAAAGTACTTATATCTGAAGCTTGTACACATCATGCCCAGCCTGATGATATTGGAAGGGTAAAGATACCACGTTGGATTAGAGAAACCATCGACAAAGATATCGAATTTGATTTTGCTACAGGAAGAGATTACCCGGAAAATTTAAAAGATTATAAATTAGTTATACATTGTGGTGCATGTACCCTTAATAGAAAAGAGATGTTAAACAGAATTGAAGTCAGTTATGAACAAGGAGTCCCAATTATTAATTATGGCCTCTGTATAGCTTTTTTACACGGAATTTTTGACAGGGCACTAGAACCTTTTACAGATGTTTATCTAAACTGGATAGAGGACTAATAATTTTACAAAAACTAATTGTTTGCCTCAAGCAACCAAAAAAAACTAGCTAAAAGACAGTCTCGAGACTGAAAACAAATAAAACTTGTTTCAAAAAGAAGCTTTATTTATTTTTGGTTTTAGATGTACCTATATAAGAAATTTAGATTAAGTTAACGAAAGAAACCTTAATAATTGGGAGCTGTTCGAACTCCAAAAAGAGCGAGTTTTGAAATTTAATGACTGCAGTGATTACTTAATACTTAAACTTATTTCTTATATGAGTACTTGATTTTTACTGAATAAGGAAGGATTTATCCAACGTATCAGTTATGTCCTTAAAACGTTGTATTACTTTTGTATCAAGACAAAAGTAATGATGTTTTTTCAAAAAACTATTTTTTGTCTTTAACCTGAAAAGACTGGCTAAAAGCCAGTCTTTCTATTTTATTAATTACTTTAAATAATAAAGTTTATATTACTTTTTCTTAAATTGGCTAAATAAGTTTCCTAAACCACTAAGTTGTTTAGGAGCACTTGCTGCTTTTTTATTTTCTAATTGAATTTCTTCATATACTTCTGCTCTGTGAACAGAGACACTTTTAGGTGCTTTTATTCCAATTTTTACTTGATCACCTTTAATATCTACAATGACTATCTCTACATCGTCACCAATAATAATACTCTCATTTTTCTTTCTCGATAATACTAGCATCTACTCCCCCTAACCAAGATGCGCTTGCATCTCTTCTAATATATAGTGTTTCAACTTATGTTTAGGGTTTGTAGAGATTACCTGTTTACCCATTTTTTTTACTCTATTTATTACTATTGGTCCCTGTAAATTAGCAGTCATCTTTGACGAATCTTCTGGTAATACCACTATCCCAAATATGTCTGAATCTTCTGGACTCTGAAGTTCTAACTCTTCTACATCTTTGTCTGCCAATTTTAGAGAGTAATTCGGCCTAAACTCAAATGGTCTAATAAGTATAAATGCCAAGTCTCCATCATCTATAGCTTGCATCCACATTAAAGGATTATCTTCTTCCATTTGAAATATTACATATCTTCTTAGATTTTCAAAACCAAAAAGTCCTTCTTTAAAGTGAATTATATCAGATTCATTAACTTCTAATTCACCAAATCTTGCTGTGTTAACTTTCATTTATTCCTCCTAGACTTTACTATCGTATACTTCTCCTACAGTTTCAATATTTACTTTTGGATAATTATCCACTGTAGTATAAACCCCACCAGGTTTTACATCTATCTTCAATTGTTGTTTTACTTTTGCTTCTACTCTATCTGGTTCAGCTTCTACCTTTAAATACCCCTTTTTAACACGGATATCTATTGGAGTTTTAGGAAAATGAGTAACATTTAATTCTACATTATCTTCTTTATGGGCATTTTTTTCAGCTATTTTCAAGATAGGTTTCCCCTTGTTCTCTATCTTCATCATAGCTTCCCCATCACGTACATAACTACTCAAATTTTCCCTAGCTTTCCGCTCTGATTTTCGCCCTTGACTCCTCATCAAATCTTGTGGACTTTCTAATCCAAGTTGTCTATAAGCTCTATATGTATCTATCTCTATTGTATCAGCTTTTTGTCTTATGTCAAATCTACCCTTAGTTTTTTTTAATTCAAAATCAGCTTCTTGACCACTAATTCTTACTTTGGCATCTTCAGTTCTAAGTTTTACATTGCTATTATCCGTATGTATTTTTAACGAAACTGACATAAACCCTTCCTCCTAAATTACTTTAAAAAATCCATAAGAGTAGGCTGAATAACTTTGGCTCCTACAGATAACGACATACGCTGTACACTTTCTTGAACTTTAAGATCACTAATTGTTTCAGTAATGTCAGTATCTTGAGTTTTAGATAACAAATCTGACATATTTATTTTGTTATCTTTAAGTCTTTCTTCTACCTGCATAATCCTACGCATTTTTGCTCCTACTTGGGATCTGTATTTCATAATCCCATCAAGAGCTTTGTCCATATTCCCAAGCTCTTTATTAACAGTTGTTCCACTATTTGCTTGATCTTCCACTGTATTTCCCTTATAAATTTCATCTCTTAAACTTATCATCGCTTTTACAAGATTATTATTTTCATTTATAAATACTTCACTACCTGGGATATTATATTCAATAATTATACCTTTATCTACTTCTGCTAAAAGTTTTCCGTCATCGCCATTATATTCTACTCCAACTATATTATCATTATTAATTCCTTCTCTAGTATTACCTTTAACATCTATCAAATCTGCTGGTATTCCCTCATCTTCCATTCTTTCAAAACCTCTAATAACTTTAAAGGGAGTTTCTACTGTATTGAATCCACCAAAAATAAATCTATCCCCAACTTTTCCATTTCCAATAGAAACAATTTGGTCGATAAGTTCATTTACTTCTGCTCCCATTGCATCTCTAGCTGTTTGCTCATATGTTTCAGTTGTTGCCTGCACAGCAAGTTCTCTCACTCTTTGTACTATATCTCCTATTTGTCCTAGACTTACATCTGTATATGATAAAAAGTTCTTTGCATTCATTGCATTTGCACTAAATTTTTCTATTTCTCCCAATACAGTTTTATAAGACATAGTTTTTACAGCTCCTGTAGGGTCATCTTGAGGAGTATTTATCTTAGTTCCCTTAGATAATCTATCATTTGTCTTGTCCATTTTTGCCATATTAGTTTGTATGTTATTAACTACATTACTTGACATCATCTTATTTGTAACTCTCATATTTTACACCTCAATCAAAGCTTTTCTATAACAGTTTTTATCATTTCGTCTACTGTTCGAATATATCTCGCTGCTGCATCATAACCATGCTGATATTTAATCATATTTGCCATTTCTTCATCTAATGAAACACCTTGTTCCGCTTGTCTTCTTGCCTCAAGATTATTCATCAAAATAGTTTGATTTTCAACAAATTTTTTAGCTTCTTGAGAACTGATTCCCAAATCAGATACAACTGATTTAAAAAATTCTTCATATGTAAATCTACCTATAGATTTTTCACCTTTTAAAGTTGCCATACGCAAAGCATTACTTCCGTCTCCTACTGGATTTGCTTTATCAACTAAACCATCTCCATTAGTATCTATCCCCTGAGCTGCTGCTATATTTTCAACATTTGTTATTGCCACTGCCATTCTAAAAGCAGCTTTGTCTCTTGGAGAACCTTTCCTGTCTTCACTTAACACACCTATGCTCTTACTATCTCTATAATCAAATTCACTATCTTCATTAACAAGACCTAATTTTGAAAGTAAAGTTCCACTTTCTTGACTAAGAGTTTTTATATAATAATCTTCTTCTTTTTCAGCTCTAAGTATCACTCTATTATTAGGCCCAACATTAGCTACTACTCCAGCTTTAGATTTATTAATCTTATCAACTATCCTCTCAAGATTATCCCTTTCTGTATCATAAGATATTTTAATACCATTAATACTAAAAGTCCCCTTTTCTACAAAAAGATTTTGGTTAGACACTTCTACTCCATCTGCTCCTATTTGAGATGTTTCTGTTGCTAAAGCTTCACTAAGTGCTTTATCTGGTCTACCTATTACTTTATTTCCACGCAATTTATATACTGCAGCAATTTCATTCCCATCAAGATCTCTTATTTGTGATAAAGTTTCAAAATCTTCAAAAAACTCTCCACCTTGCACTCCCCTATAATCAAAACCTGCTCTACTTACATCATTAGTAGCATCTATTATCCCTATGGCAAGCTGATCCATATATCTCATATATCTCATAGAATCTTCATCTCTTAACTCTACAAAACCCCTTAACTTTCCCTCTTGTAATAATAAAGGTTCATCTATATCATCCCAATACAACTGAGCCATACCATCATTTTTATTTTGTTCCCTTCTAATACTAAGATCCTTACTAAAATCTCCTTGAACAACAGTTCTACCCCCTATAGACACTGCATATTCATTCCCTTTTCTAATAACTTTAACATTAACTATTTCAGATAGTTTTTCACTTAAAAGATCAAACTCATCTCTAAGGTCGTTAGCTTTTCCTCCTCCAGCTTCTACTCTTCTGATTTGAGCATTGATTTCAGCCATTCTTCTAGTAATAGAGTTTATATCATTTACTAAAACTTCAATATTATTATCAAAATCAACACGTAAAGCTTCAAATCTTTCATAAGTACTTGAAACTGAACTAGCTAATGATTGTGCTCTCTCTCTCAAACTTACCCTAGTAGCCATATCTTCTGGGTTTTGTGATAAATCTTGCATAGCTTCCCAATACTCATCAAGTACTTTTCTAATACTTTGATCACTTGGTTCATTTATTATATATTCCATATGTTTAAGATTTATCTCTCTAGTTTCCCACTTAGCATTACTAGATTTTTCTTTAATCATTCTGTCATCAATAAAAGCATTTCTTGCTCTATTTATTTCCTCTACTTCAGACCCTATCCCAACAGCACCAAATTTAGGGTGTTGATTAGTAAGACTGTTTAATTCTACTAGTTGTCTGCTATACCCTTCTTTATTAGCATTAGAAATATTATGACCTGTTACTCCTATTGCTCTTTGATGAGTTGTCAAACTTCTTTTTCCAACTTCTAAACCATTAAAACTCATAATGTTCCTCCATTTATGACACTTGGAAGTAAAAATTCCAACTATCTCATTATCTATCTGCCAATAATAAAATTAAATAATACCCTTTTAAATACCTCAGGAGCTATTATTACAATTCTCCCAAGTACCTTATCCTAAATAGTTAAAAAAGCAGCCTTTAGGTAGCTGCTTATCCTCTTGTGTTGAGTAAATTATTATTAACCAAACTGCTTTTTTTGCTATACTTATCATAGCCTAATTCTTTTTCTCCAGCAGCTTCCTTCATAATAGTGTCTAGCATCTTGCTAGATACATCTATCAATTGTGAGGATAACTCATTTTTTACTCGAAGATCATCTAAGATTTCAATTAATTTTTCCCTTAATTCCAGTAGAATTTCCCTACTCTTCTCGTCTTTTATCTCAAAAGCTAATTCCTTAAGAGTAAGTTTTTCTCCATAACTTTTAACAATAGAAATACGCTCTCCCTCTAAAAAAGCTATATCTTCACTTAATTTCCTTTCTTCCGAAATTAAATTACTAAGATTATTTATATCTCTATTCTTAATAAGTTCTATCCTTTTTTCAACTATCTCATACTCTTTTTTATAAAGTATATATTCTTTATTCAGTATTCCAATTAGTTTTTCCAAAAGCTTTTTTTCCAAATTCTACACCTTCTTAGATTCTAATATAGCATCTGCCAAATCTTCTGTACTTACACTGTAAGTTCCAGCGGCTATTTGTGCTTTCAAATCATTGATTCTAGCTTCTCTATCATCAATAGTATCAAACTTAGCTTTTAAATATTCCACTTCAGAATTTTTAACTTTTTGCTCAATAGCTTGATTTGATATTTCCACTTTATCTTTATTACTTTTACTTTGAACTACAGCACTCTTATCTTTGACAGTCTTATTAGCATTTTTATCATAAGTATTATAGACTCCTACGTTACCCAATATCTTCATCTCTGTCACCTCACCTTCTACCAATCTTCTTTATATATTAGTTATCGACAGATAATATAAAAACTTAAGAAATTTAATTATCATTTTTTCCCAGTAATATACATGGCTGATTTTTTTTCCTTATCTTCTTTATTAAGACTTTTACTCATCTCTTTTTGACAGTTTTTACAAATATCTCCCACAGTAATTGGTTTACCACAAATTTTACACTTTTCATTAGCACGAACTTTAGATTTTTCAAGCCTACCATCTTCATACCATTTTAATATGAGTGCTTCTGATACTTCTGTGAATTTTGATATATCTCCTGTTGTAGACCCTGGATAATCCCACAAATAATCTTTTACTCTTTGAAAGGCATCATTTTCCTTTGCCATACATTCTGGGCAAAGATCACTTCTTCTTATTTCTAAAAACATCTTCCCGCAGCCTTTACATTTTTTTTGTTTATGTAACATCTCAACACCCCTTACTTTTTTGGCTTAGCACTTTTGCTTATGGCAAAAGCAAACCTGATTATTTTATTCGCTTTCCCATTTTTTTCAATAGTTTTTTGAATTTCATTAAATGTAGCTCCCGTAGTTACTATATCATCAACTATTAATATATTTTTATTATTTATTTCAAAATCCATATCAAATGCATTTTTAATATTTAATCTTCTTTTTTCCTCATTCAAAATTTTATACATCTTCTTAGTATTTTTAACACGATTTATACTTTCATATCTATACTTTAATAATTTTAATACTTCTTCTACCTGATTAAACCCCCTAGAATTATGGCGTTTTTTGCTTATGGGTACAGGTATAACAATGTCAATTTCTTCTCTAAAAACTATTTCAAACAATTCTTCTTCTATTAATTTAGCAATAGTTTTTGCATAATAGGCCCTGCTATTACTTTTGTAATTTAATAAAAGTTTTCGAAAATCTCCACTATAATCAAATAAATAATAGAGTTTCCCAAAACTTCTAAATGACTTCTTTTTTTCCAATAAACTATAGCAATTATAACATATCTCATAATCTTTGTCATTTTTATTTTCCCTACATAAGGGACACTTATTATCAAATAGTATTTTTCTAATATTCTGGATTATATTCTTCATTTGTATCAATTACCTTTGCCGAATAAACTTCAGTGAAACCACACTCTACACAAGTTTTAAAATAATATCTACCCAGTTCTAATTTTATACCTGGCTCCTTTTCAGGTAAAAAAACTGTTTTAACTATATATTTATCTGAACCACATCTAAGACATTTAAAATCCAAGTTCATCACCCCAAAAACAATTTTCTATCCAATTATACTCTTCCCCATTAAAGGAAATAACATCAAATCGCATACTAAATTTATCATATTTATTTTCCACTAAATACTTCATAGCACTTTTAAAAATTCTCTTTTGTTTTTTTATGTCTACTGCTTCAAATCCATAGCCATACTTATGATTTTTTCTATATTTAACTTCTACAAACACTAATAAATTATCTTTTTTAACAATCAAGTCAATTTCACCAGCTTTGCTAGTATAATTTTTTCTAACTAAAGTATAACCATTTTCTTTGAGTATTTCTAGTGCTTTTTTTTCATAAACCAATCCTACAGCTCTCTTACTTATCATAGGTATCCCTCTATTAATATTATTCTATATTTTCATCTTTTTCAAGAGTATAAATATATACTAATATATCTGAGATAAGTTTATATGCTTCTTCTGGTATATCTTTGTATTTGTCTAAATCTTCAAAAATCTCCAAAGCTTCTTCATCTTCTACTATTTTCGTTCCTAGTTTTATATTCTCTTTTCCTTTTTGAGCTTCTCTTCCTTTTAGACGAGCTATAAGCTCAGGCAGTTTTCCCTCTTCTTTTTTCAATGCAATTATTTCTTCATCAAACATAATATCACCTATCAAACTTTAAAATTAATATTACCTATTTCACCAACTTTTTCTTCTGCTTTACGTCCTATATGTATTTCTTCTACTATATATCCAAGTTTTTCTATATTTTTTTCTAATTCCTTCAAGTTTACAAATCTACTTTTATCCACTTCTTGATAAAACATAAAACTAAGATTTAGCCTTTTTTTCCAAATATTTATATTCACATCAAATTTCCCCAACAGCTCCAAATCAAATTTCATTGTTATATTTATACTATCTTTAGAAAATTTTCTACCTTCCCCTTCCTTTTTTATTTGTATACTAACAGGTTTAGCAAATTCTTTTATTCCAAATAAAAATGCTAAAAAACCTTGGTTTTCATTTATATCATTTACTGCATTTAAACCTTTTGCAAATTTATCTTCATTTTTAGATAAAAATTTAATTTCTTCCTTTATATCTTCATAGATATTTTTTATACTTAATTCATTTGTAGGTTCATTACTATAATACCTACGCAAGCCTTCAAAAACATCTTCTTTACCAATCTTCCCCTTTTTCATAACAATTAAGGCTTTTATAAGATCATTTGTTATTTCTTTTCCTCTTTTATGAAATTTATCTAAACCTTCAACTAATTCTTCTACTTCTAAGTTACTAAGATATATCTTCTCCTCTACACTTAACTTTAAAATTTCTTTTTTAATGGCAATCAAATTTTGACTTTTCCTATTTTCTTTAAATACTTCTCTCGTTTCCTTTAATTCTTCATCTAATTTAACAATAAGTTCATTTTTGTCAGTTATCTTTTCTATACGTAGTTTTACCAGTTGTCCTATTTCTAATTCTCTCTCACTTTTAGCAAGTATACTACTTCCATTTAAACTAAGTAGGTACTTATTCCCATTGCTTTTTAGAACCTTAGCATAAATACGTGTACCCGGCTTAAGTTCCTTGCCTTCATTAGATTTTAGTTTCATTTCTTCTACTTTTCTACTTCCTAAATTAGAAAAAAACTTAAGCATTTGACACCTCCTAAAATAAAGTTTTTGCTAATATTTTTGTTAAGAAACTCTTTCTATGAACCTTACACGGACCATGTTCAAGAAGTGCTTCTCTATGGGCTTTAGTCCCATATCCTTTATGTTTATGAAAATTATATTTGGGATATTCCCCATGGTATTTTATCATTATTCTATCCCTTGTTACCTTAGCTATAATAGACGCTGCTGCTATTGCAAGACTTTTACTATCACCTTTTATCACAAATTTTTGATTATTTTCATATTCTCTTATTAGATGATTTCCATCAACTAATACTAATTTCTCATCTAAACCTTCCTCTAAATCATCAAGAGCTCTTCTCATAGCAAGAAAAGTAGCATTTAAAATATTTATCTTATCTATCTCTTCTTCAGTAGCAATACCTATTCCAACTTTACAGTTTTCAATTATATGATTAAATAGAACTTCTCTTTTTTTTTCACTAAGTTTTTTAGAATCATTTATCATATCAAATTCATCTATATACTTATTTACAATTACTGCACTTGCAACTACTGGTCCTGCAAGTGGACCTCTACCAGCTTCATCTACTCCAACTATTATTCTGTCATATTTTTGATCATATTCAAATAACTCCTTCATTTTCACTCCTATTTTCGACAATTTTCATAAATAAATTTAATAATTTTTCCCAATTTTATTGCATTCCAACTATTTTTTTCTATTTTCTTCAATAACTTCATTTATTTTTTTTATATCAAAATTAAGACCTACTTTTTGCATACATTCTATTATATCAAAGGGCAAATCACCTTCTACCTCTATACTCCCATTTGATATTGGATGTGTAAACAAAAGTTTAAATGCATGTAACATTTGCCTGTTAGCATATTTGTTTGACCTAGCATATACTTGATCACCTTCAATTACATTCCCTAGATACTTCATATGTACTCTTATTTGATGTGTTCTTCCTGTTTCTATACCTACTAGCAATAAAGTATGTGTTTCACTTCTATCTAATACATAAAAATTAGAAATAGCTCTTTTTCCTCCTCTATCTACAACTGCCATTTTTTTTCTATCTTTTGGATTTCTTCCTATATTAGTTTCTATTCTTCCCTTATCTTTTTTTACTTTTCCCTTAACTATTGCTATATAGTACTTATCTATTTTTTTTTCTTGAAACATCTCTGCAAGACTTATGTGTGCTCTATCATTTTTGGCAATAACAATCAAACCACTAGTATCTTTATCTAACCTGTGAACTATACCTGGTCTTATAACTCCATTTATACTTGATAAATCTTTTATATGATACATAATAGCATTTACCAAAGTTCCATTATAATTACCCGGAGCAGGGTGCACTACCATATCTGGATTTTTATTTATAATTACAATATCTCTATCTTCATAAACTATATCTATGGGTATATTCTCTGGAATTACTTCCAATTCTTCCTCTTCTGGTATCGTTACTGTTATTTTTTCATTTCCTTTTAATTTTAATCCAGCTTTTATCTTTTTTCTACCTTCTAATACTATTTTCTCCTTATCAATAAGGTTTTGAACATAACTTCTACTTAAAGTAGATATGTTTTCATTAATAAATTGATCTAATCTCTTCCCTTTATCTTCATCTTTAACAATTAATTCTATTGCTTCTTTATACATAAATACCCCTCTATTTAATTTGTTTTCATTTTATATACATACTACTACACATCTACCAACGTTAGAAATCTATTATAGAAAATTTTAAATTCAAATGAAACAATCATATACTTAATAGAAAAAAGTATTAGTGATACTTATTTATCTCTTTAATACTTTTACGAGAAGTTATAAGTTATACTAAACTAATTTTTTTATGACTTTTGTTTAATCTATATTTTATAATTTTTTGATTAAACACCCTTCAATTATTAATCATTAATTATTTAATTGCTTTATTTACAGATTTTTTAATTAAGTTGATGGTTATGCCATACTGAGCACTCTATATTTTACCAAACTTTTTAAGAATATGCTAGAAACTATAACAGAATAGAATTATAATAAAATTAATTAAGTCATTTCTAAAATTCAATATAAAATTGAAAGGGAAAACTTTAAATTTTCATAAAAAAGTTTATAAAGAATTAAAGATAGTATTAAATTATTTAACACCTGAATTGTCAATTTAAATCAGAAAATAACATATGCTAGATATCTAGGCAACA
>CAZFBB010000082.1:0-13929 GCA_964517235.1 uncultured Fusobacteriaceae bacterium | reverse complement strand
GGCGAAGTTAAATCTCTTTCTACCTGAGATATAAACCCTTTTGAAAGTTCACATCTACTTGCTAACTCATCTTGAGTAAGCCACTTTTCTTGCCTTAGTCTTTTGATTTTTTTACCTATATCCACAAAAATCATCTCCATTAAAAAATAAATAACAAGCATATTATATAATTTTTCCTTATAAAACACAAGTTTATTTAAAATAAACTAGAAAATAAAAAAGTTTTAAAATAATTGTTATTATATATTTTAGAAAAGTAGAGACAAAAAATCATTTATTTATTATTAATTAATATTGTTAAACTTAGTAAAAAAAAAATTAATTTCTGATATTATTTATTTTATTTTTTATAGCTATAAATAAAGAGTATATGGTATAATTGTTAAAAAAACAATGGTGATTTAATGAGAATATGTGTAAATAACATAAATATAAATATTAGGAATAATGAGAGAGATAGTTTAGAAGAATATTTGGAAAAAATCGGGATTAGTAGAGAGAATATAAAAGAAATATATTATCAAAAAAAATCTATAGATAGTCGGAAAAAAAATGATATAAAACTAGTTTTTAATGTAGAAGTAGAATTAAAAAGAGAAATAAATATTGATAAACTTAAAAATGTAAGTTTAGCAAAAAAAATAAAACTTCCTAATAGAGAAAGTAAAAAAATAGAAGGAAGAATAATAGTTATTGGAACAGGACCTGCTGGATTATTTGCAGCTCTTAGGTTATGTCAATATGGTTACAAACCAATTGTATTTGAAAGAGGAAATAAAGTGGATAAGAGGGACAAAGATGTTGAAATATTCAATAACTTTGGTGTATTAAATACTAATTCAAATATACAATTTGGTGAAGGAGGGGCAGGTACATATTCTGATGGAAAACTTAATACTAGAGTGAAGAGTGAATATATGCAATTCGTTTTTGAAGAATTAATTGCTAATGGTGCCCAAGAAGAAATAATTTATGATTATAAGCCACATATTGGAACAGATATATTAAAAAAAGTAGTTAAAAATATGAGAAAAAAAATTGAAAAAATGGGTGGAGAATTTAGATTTTCAGAGCAAATTACTAATTTTAAAAAAGTTGGAAATAGAATAGGTGAAATAGAAATAAATAAAAGGGAATGGCAAAAAGTAGACTATATTGTACTTGGTATAGGCCATTCAGCTAGAGATACTTATAAAGCTCTTAATAATATTGGTGTAGCTATGGAAGCAAAAGATTTTGCTATTGGGGCAAGGATAGAACATCCTAGAAAAGATATAGATAAGATGCAATTTGGGAGATTTGCTGGAGATAAAAAATTAGGAAGCGCAAGTTATAATTTGACATATAATAATCCTAAGGAGAAAAGGGGAATATTTTCTTTTTGTATGTGTCCTGGAGGAGAGATAGTAAATGCTTCTTCTGAAGAGGGAGGTTCACTTGTAAATGGAATGAGTTATAGTACTAGAGATGGTGAATTTTCAAATTCAGCAGTAGTTGTAGCTCTTCGTAGAGAAGATTTTGGAAATAATTTGTTTGATGCACTAAGATTCCAAGAAACTTTAGAGCAAAAAGCTTATAATATTATTGGAAAGCATGGAGCTTTGTATCAAAACTTAAGTGATTTTAGAAGTGGAAAAAAATCAATTGAAAAAATAAGGTCTAGTTATAAAATGGATTTGTTTTCCTATGATTTCAATGAATTTTTTCCAGATGTAATTAGCAGAAATATGCATATGGCTTTTGATTATTGGAGTAAAAACACTTATTTTGTTTCGAAAAAAGCTAACCTTATAGGTCCAGAAACTAGAACTAGTGCACCATTACGTATAGTTAGAGATGGAGAAGGTAGAAGTATAAATATAGAAAATTTATATCCCATTGGAGAGGGAGCAGGATATGCTGGTGGAATTACTAGTGCTGCTATAGATGGAGTAAAAGTTATTGATTTAGCTTTTGCTAAGATAATAGATTAATACATAGGAAAGAAGGGGAAGATTATGGATGTTACTTTTTTTAAAAATGCAATAAATATAATGAGTAAAAATAATCTTTATAAAAGGCCTAATATAGAAAAAGGAAGAATATATTATTTGGAGTTACAAACAAAACCTTTTGAAGAAGATGGAGAGATAAAAAGGTATCTCATTAAAGGCTATAGTAATAAAAAGGATGATGTTTATAAAGCTGTACTAGAAGTACATGCTTACTACAATATAGACGATTCCTTTTTAAAAAATGCAGATGTGGAAAAACTTGAAGAATATTTATTTCATATACCACAGTTAGATATTGAAGCAAGATTTTCATCGGAAAAAGTCGTTTAAGAGCTTAAATGGGCTCTTTTTTTGTGTTATTGAAACTAGATTTTTTTTAAATTTACTTATTTTAAAAGTGTAATTAATGTTGACATTAGCAAATATTGCAAATAAAATTAGAGTAGAATTTTTACTAATAAAATTTAGAGATTAACAAATTAGGGAGGATGAATGAAAGTAGTAATAATAGGTTCGGTAGCAGCAGGTACTAGTGTAGGAGCTAAGCTTAGGAGAAGTAGTGAAGATATAAAAATTAAGATATTTGATAAAGATAGTGATATTAGTTATTCTTCTTGTGGTATTCCATATTATATTGGACAAGATAATATAAAAAGAGAAAACCTTACTCCAAGAGATAGTAAATGGTTTAAAGATAGATTCAATATAGATATATTTACTAATTATGAAGTTTTGGAAATTATAAAGGAAAAAAAAGAGCTAGTTATAAAGAATCTTTTAACAAAGGAAATAATTAGAGAGACATATGATAAATTAGTTTTAGCAACAGGTTCTCTACCTAAAAAATTAAATATACCTACTGATAATACTTTGCAAGTATTTAAAGTAAAAGATATTAATGATGCAGACAAGATTTTGACAATAGCTAAAAAAAGTAAAAAAGCAATTGTTATTGGTGGTGGTTACATTGGATTAGAAATGGTTGATAACTTTAAAAAATTAGGTTTAGAAATAAGTTTAGTTGAAGGTAAAGACCAGTTATCATCCAATCTTGATAAAGAAATGGCAAAATATGTAGAAGAACATCTGAAAAATAATGGAATTGATATTTATCTAAATAGTACAGTAGAAAAAATTAGTGAAAAAAAATTATATTTAAAGGGTGGAATAGAAGTAGAAGGGGACTTTATAGTTAGTGCCATTGGAGTAGAAGCTAATACCTTCTTGGGAAAGATGATAAATATAGATACTGGAATTAATGAAAGTTATGTAATCGATGAAAATATGGAAACGAGCATAAGTGACATCTATGCTGTTGGCGATTGTGCTCAAGTTTTTCATAGATTAACAGGAGAAGAGGTATATATACCCCTTGGAAGTACAGCAAACAAGATGGGGCGTATATTAGGTGATAGATTAACAGGAGGAAATCTTGAATTTAAAGGTATTTTAGGGACTGGAATCTATAAAAGCCTTGATTTGGTTGTAGCCCAAACTGGATTAAGTGAAGAGAAAGCATTAAGTTTGGGGTATGAAGTAGAAGTAATTCATAATATTAAACCTAATAAAAGTCAATATTTGTCTAATAGCAAAGAAATGATAATTAAGGGGATATGTGAAAAAGAAAGTGGAAAACTACTTGGAGCCCAAATAATAGGTTATGAAGGTGTAGACAAAAGTATAGATATTTTTGTCACAGCAATTACTTATGGCGCTCTGGCAAGAGATTTATTCTCGCTAGATTTAGCTTATGCGCCACCATTTAGCACTACTAAAGCTCCTGTAGCTTATACAGGTATGGTACTTGATAATGGAATAAAGGGAAGAAATAAAATTATTACTACTAAGAAACTTTTAGAAAATAGAAGTGATTATATAGTGATAGATGTAAGAAGTAACAAACAATATTTGGAAGGGCATATAGCTGGTGCAATCAATATTCCATTGGAGGATATTAGAAGTAGATACAATGAACTAGAAAAAGAGAAAAAATATGTAGTTCATTGTAATAAGGGAGTTAGTGGGAATGCAGTACAGAATATATTATTAAATCTTGGATTTAAAGATGTTTATAATCTAAGTGGAGGTTATAAACAATATAGGGTAGAAGCAAGAAATTTATAGAAGTGGAAAAATATAGATAAAATTAGTGAGATTATCTAAAATCTTCTGTAAAATGTTTATATATATCAAAAGTTTCTTGTGAAACTTTCATTAAAAAAAACTTTCTAGTTAATATTAGTTTATATTCTAACATAACTAGAAAGTCTTATATTGTTTGCTTATGTGACATATTCCCCTACTAAACCTATGTAAAGTGTTTGTCTTGAAGTAATCCAATGAATGCTATGATTACCGAGCTCTAAAGTTAAGTCTTACACTATATTACAATTGTAGAACTTATACTAATACATAGTCATATTTAAAAGACAATTCTTTTTTAATTTTACCTAAAGCTCTAAATTCAATTTTTCTAATTCTCTCTTTAGTAAGTGATAAATCATTTCCAATTTCTTGTAAAGTGGCACCAAAATAAAATCTCTTCTTTATTATATATTGCTCTCTTTTACTAAGGTGACTTATACAATTGTCTAAATCTATCTTTTCATTTAAATATGATTTTTCCTTGCCTTCTACTAAATCTTCTAAAAACAAATCATGGCCATTAATTGGATCATTTAGTGATTTTAAATGAGATGACTGATTTAAATAGAGTACTATTTTATCTATTTTTTTTCTAGAAATACCAAGGGCATTGGCAGATTCATAAAATGAAGATAATGTGTGACCTTCTGCATATTTATTTATTTTATTAAGTTCTTCTACTAACCAATTAGGTGCTTTTATAGCTTTGTTTTTTAAATAAATAGCTTTTAATATAAAGTTTTTTATCCAATGAGTAGCATAAGTTGAAAATTTAAAGCCCTTTGTATAATCAAATTTTTCTATAGCTTTAATAAGCCCAACTATACCTTCTTGAATTAAATCTTCTAACTCAATTCCACAGTTTTTATATCTTTTGGCTATATTAATAACTAATCTAACATTGTATTTGATTAACAAATTCTTTGCATCTCCATCCCCTTCTTTAAGTTTTTCAAAGAGTTTTATCTCTCCACTTCTGCCTAAAGTATTTTTAGAACAGTAATTTATAATATAACTTTTCATATAACTACCTCTTTTCTTTAGGAACTTATAATATAATTTTAGCACATTTTGGTCAAAAAAAGAATGACTTTCAAAAAATACAGACTAAAACCTATAACCTACTATAAAAGCATAAGAAACTGAAGTATATATCAAATCATCTTTTTCTATTTGATTAGTAGCATTCATATTAAATTCAACTATGTGATTATCCATATCTAATCCTAAACCAATAGTATAAAATCTTGAATCGTATATATTTGCTATTTCACTAGAGTTCACAATAAAATAGCCAATAGTTCCTTTTGTGTAAAAACGAACATTATTATCTTCTCCTAAATAATATTTTGTACTTAAATATATAGGAATGTTTTTAATGTTTCTTCGATTATGTTCTGGATTAAAAACTGTATAATTTGCTTCTACTACTTCAAAGCCACTTCCTAATCCTATATCGATTTTTTTACTAGTTTTGTAATATGCTTCTAAGTAATAAGATCTTGCATTTTCAAGGTTTATTTGGGAAGAATCAACTTTTAAAAATATTTTTGCTCCTAATTTAGGTTCTATAGCAAAACTTCCCAAAGAAAATATTTTTATTGTTAATAAAAAATATATTATTAATTTCATATTTACCTCCACTATATATATTCCAAGCTTTTCATAGTTGGAAAGCTCTATTCTCATCTCATTTATATGTATTTTTTTAGGTCGAGTTCATAACACTTCTTTAAGATTAAATTCCACTCTATTTATTTTGAACTTTAAATTTACATATTGTAGAATAGTTAGGAATTTCATTAGAAAGTGATAAATATAAAAATTGTTCTTTTCTTCAAGCAAAAAAGTATCATTTTTATTTATATTACATTCTAACTTTAAAACATAATAAAATCAATGTATATAGACTATTTTTTTTATCTTTTTATAAAAAAAATTCTTAAAGTTTAAAAAATGATTTGATAGAACGTAATTGTAGGTTGGTTGTTTATGGATATTTATTATGTTAGTTTATTTTTTCATGTGTGAAGGTTAAACAAGAGTAGATAATATAGAAAATAGATTTTAAATTATATTTTTGACATAATAGGAAAAATCAGACTAAAGTCTGATTTTTTGGATTTATAGGTACTTCATATCACCTTGGGAGTAAGTGATATGATATTATTAAACAAAAATACAAATTTCCTTTTTTTAATTTAATTTTTTTAAAAAATCTTTTGGAATATCTAGATTAATATCCAAATTTAATGAAGGTACAACTAGTCTATGAGAGAATAAACATAATTCTTCATTTTTATCTATCCCATATTTTTTATCTCCAACTATAGGTAAGTTAAGACTTTTTAAATGAACTCTTAATTGATGCATTCTTCCTGTTACAAGTTCCCCTTCTACTATAGACTTTCCATGTGCATATTTTATTAATTTAAACTTACTTATTGCAATTTTACCTTCTTTTTCACTTACAATTTCCGACTTTCTACTACCCTTTTTCAGGTAATTTTCTACAACAAATTCACTTTCTTTTGGAATTCCATTACAAAGAGCATAGTAAAACTTTTTTATCTTCTTTTCTAATATAAGTTTATTGAGGGTTCTAACACCTTCTAAACTTTTACCACCTAATATTAATCCGCTAGTCTCTCTATCTAACCTGTTAACAAAAGCAAAATTAGGATTGTTATAATATGATTTTAGTAAATCTACCATTGCCCTTTCTCCTTTGATACTTTTATGTACCATTTGACCATACTTTTTATTTAATACAACAATATTATCATCTTCATAAATAATAGCTTTTTTAACTTCTTTTTCCTCTTCTATAGTTAATCTACTAATTTTTTTTAGTTTAATATTTTTTATATTAATCTCAAGTAGATCGCCACTTTTTACTTTATAATCTTTTTTTGTTTTTTCATTGTTTATCAATATCTTTTCAAATAAATCTTCACCATAAACTTCAATATCTTCAAATATTTTTTTTAAATATCTTTTTAAATAAGTATTATTATACTCTTTTTCTACTTCTACTTTCATAAATACTCCTTATAAATATAAGTATTTTGTAATAACTATGATTTTTTGAAAAATATAATAAAGAAAGCTGGAAAATATATTCCAGCTTATAAATTTTTTATTTTTTCAATTAACCTTTCTTCAAGCTCTTTAAATCCATATTTTTTATAGTAATATAAAAAGTTAAAAGCTATCTTTAAAAAGTCTCTATCTTCCTCTAATAACTTGAAAAATTTTGTTTCTAATTTTTTTATTGTAGTCAAACTTTCGTAATTACTATTGCTTAATATGTATTCGAAACTATTATAATTTTCTTCAAATCCATTATGGCCTTTGATTATAGAATCAAAATGGTAATTATAGGCTTTTTTTTCAAAAACTAAATATTCAGCTACTTTAGCCATGTGAAAATACCTGTTACTAAAATCAATTTCTTCTTTAAATTCCCCCAATAAATTTCTCAATTTCCAAAAATATCTTTTGATTCTATCTAAATCTCCTTTATTTTCCCTATCCATATACAAAATACAAAAATCAAGATATACATTTGCTTTAATGAATAAATCATCTACTCTAGATAGTTTTCTATAGATATGGAGGGTATTTTCAAAATCTCTTTTGTTAAAATATATTTTACCCTTTATTTCAAGTAGATAGTTTTTTATGCCATTGTCTTTAATTCTAAAGTTTTGAGTTTTATTCAAAAACCTCATAGCATAATCAAAAAGTTTATTTTGATAAAAATAGTTTGCTAAAGCAATATATATTTCTAATGGATTTTGGTCATCTTCAAAAAATGGCTCTATTAGAGTAATTAATTCGAGAATCTCTCTTTTATTTTCTTCTTCAGTAGTAGACAAAAGATAAATTAAATCATCTTTAAAATCAAGATTAATTTTGATTTTTGTAAGTATCAATTCCTTATTTAGGTCAAATTCAATTACTTTATTAGTTGTTTTTTTGGATTTTTCACAGAGATACTTATATGCTCTTATTTTTTCCCTTGGAAAATCTTCTCTTATAAAAAATAGTTTTAGCGAATGATAAATAGATTCAAAATCAGCTCCCCTATCCAAATCTTCAATTAATTTATCTACTATTCTTTTACATTGTTCCTCTTTATCTTCTATAATATATTTTAAATCTATTCTAGTATTTATTCCATTTTCAATTAATTTATCATTCAAATTCTTGACTATTATACTAGCAACATTTTCTGTCAAATTAACTTTTTTTGTTTCAATCATAGCTAGTGTACTTCTAGCTAAATCATCTCCCACTAAATCTTTTTGTGTAAATTTATATTCTTTTCTCAATTTGATTATTTTTTCTATGGGAGAATAGAGTTTAATTACATTAATCATATGACTCTCCTCGTAAATGCTATTTATTTACTAATTTCAAAGCCTCTTTTAACTCTTCTTTAGTGATACCAAAGTTGTTAAGTTTATTTAAAAACTGCTTTCCATTAGCGTAACCAATACGAAGCTCTTTACCAACAATACTTCTAATTTCTTGACTCCTATTATTTCCTACTAAACCATTATCCCACATGTCTGCCATTGTAAATATATCTTCATCTTTTTTTTCTTTAAATTTTGCCCCATTGAGAGCTGCAATTATAGCTTGAGGATTTGCATTTTCTACTCCTATATTATCTTTTTTTGTCCCTTCTTTTCTAGATATATAAGCGTGTTTTATTCCTGGTACATAATCTTCTATAGTTTTTCTAATTTTTTCTCCTGCAAAATCAGGGTCACATAAAACAATAACACCTTTTTTTTCATGAGCAAATTTTATTTTATCTAAAGTTGATTTTTTCCTGACAGCAAAACCGTTAACTTCAATTACTTCAGCATCTACAGCACTCTTTACAGCACTAACATCATCTCTCCCTTCAACTATGATTATTTCTTCAATCTTCTTTTTCATTTTTCCTCCAAACTCTTGTAACCTATATAATAGTTTAACATAAAGTATCAATTGAGAAAATAAAAAAATTTAATTTTTTTAATTCACTTTATAACTTTTTAATAGATTTAGTTTAAAAATATAATTTCTCAAAATCAAGGATTTTTTTGGAAAAAATGCAAAGAGAAAAAATTTTTTGAAAATAATATAAAAATTTTGGAGTATTAAAGATAAAAAGTTAATGTTGATAGATAGATTTTTAATTATAGAATTAAAAGAAGTATTAGGTTATCTTACCCAAATGAGATTTTCTAGAAAAAAGTCAAGTGGTGTATCTAATGATACACCACCAATATAAAAGTTTAAGTTAAATCCTTTTTATAATTTATTTTTTTTTGGATAAAAAGGTATACCAGCAACTATTATTCCTATTGAAATCAGCATGTACATAGGGTCACTTATAGTTGCGTAGACTGCAATAGAAAGTCCTCCTATTGCTGATAAAATAGGAATAACTGGGTATAAGGGTACTTTATATGGTCTTTCTAAATTAGGCTCTTTTTTTCTTAAAATAATAACACCTATGAATAAAAAGGAATAAAAGAACCAAAATATAGCTACTGGAATATCACCAAATACATCTACTTTTTTAGTGGTAAACATTGCTATTAAAATTAATATAGTAGCAACAAAAGTAAGTAAAGCAGAATTAATTGCTTGTTTACTTCTTTTTTCTACCCTTCCAAAAACTTCCTTAAGGGGAAAAAGATTCATAATGGCTAAGCTATAAGGTACTTTGTTTGAAGATAAAACCATGCCGTTTAAACCTCCAAATGCAGAAATAATAATGCCTCCAAAAATTAATTTTGAACCAAATTGACCAAAAAGTATATTTGCCACTTTATCAACTGCACCATTTTGAGAATTGATTAATTGTTCAACAGGCAATACTTTTATTAGAGCAATATTTAGTAATATATAAATAAAAGTGGTAATAGATAGCCCTAGGATTATTGCTCTAGGCAAATCTTTTTTTACATTTTTTAGTTCACCAGAAATATAACCAACTTGTAACCAACCGTCAAAGGTAAACATTATAGGTACTAGAGCCATTCCTAATAGTAAAAATGGTGATTTGTCCTGTAAAGTTGACGTATCTAATGGTAAAGCAAATATCTCATGATTTGTTCCTTTTGTCAATCCAAAAACAATTATTAAAAATAAAGGAACTAACTTTGCAATAGTAACGATAGTTTGTAAAAAACCACCACTTTTAGATGTAAAGGTATTTAGGGCAAAAACAAAGATGTAAGTAAGAAATGCTAAAATAATGTGTTCACTTTCATTGATTAGCTCAGCTTTTCCCATAAATATAATGGCAAAATAAGATAAATAATAAGTAATAATAGCAGAAATGGCAGGTCCATAAAGTATAGCTTGTGTCCAGCCAAATATATATGCTACCTTTCTACCATAAATTCTCTTGAGATATGTAATTAAACCTCCAGTTTCTACTACTGATGCTGCTATTTCTGCTGCTGTTAATCCCGATAAGATAGTGATAAAACCTCCCAATAACCAAGCACCCATGGCTATTTTGAAGTTTAAGTTACTAACAAGTAAAATTTGTTCAACTTTAAAGAATATACCAATACCTATAACTATACCAACTACCATAGATAATGCTACAGAAAAGCCATATTTTTTTTCTAATGTGTCTTTCATGCTACCGTCCTCCATAAAAAAATTTACAATTTATTATAACATCTTTTCAACCATAAAGAAATATGTAAAATAATATATATTATACTTTAAATTTCTCTAAAAATAAAATTTTATATTATACAATTTTGGTTGACTTTTATTTTGATAATCTTTATAATTTAAATAATAGAATTATAAGGGGGGTAAAATGAAAGAAAAGACTTTGTTAGATTTTGAAAATTACAAATTAAAATTGGAAAGAGTTGAGGTAGAAGCAAAAGACACTTGTACATTTTATTTTGAGAAACCTAGAGATTTAATGTGGAAAGAGGGAGATCATGCGCATTTTTTCCTACCTCACAAAGAAATAATAAGGGAAAATGTAAGGCACTTTTCCTTTGTCACTATGCCTTATGAAGATAGTGTGGCTATTACCACAAGACTTCGTAATAATAATCTAAGTGAATTTAAAAGATATCTTAATGAAATGAAGATAGGGGACTTTTTAGGAATGGCAAAAGTTGAAGGAAAGTTTACTTTAATACGAAGAGAGAAACCTATAGTTCTTATATCTTCTGGTGTTGGAATAGCCACTATGCGTCCTATTATAGTTGAATTTGGGAGAAATAACCAAGGAGTAGAAGCACTACAGAGTATAAATATTGACTCATCTGGTGAGTATATATATGAAGAGCTTTTAGAAGCTTATAATAAAGAGATAGACAATTTTTATCATATGTTTGTAAAAAGTAGAAAAGATTTTTATCAAAAATTAGATTTTATTTTAGAAAACAATGGCAATAATGCCTATTATTATATTGTCGGTTCAGATTCTTTTGTAGAGGATATTTTTAATTATCTAAGAAGTATAGAGATATCTAACATAATACTAGACGTACATAATAATAATAATCCAGATTATTAAAAAGTTCTCTTTAGACATATTGATAAAATCTCAATATATCTAAAGAGTTTATTATTTTGAATCTATCTTCTAAGTTCTGGCATAGTTTTGTCAATATAAGCTCTTACTTCTTCTACTCTAGCACATGGTGTATCACCATAGGTGCTATGTGCCAGTACACCACTTCCTATGGCAAATTCAATTTTATCTATAATGCTCATATTTTCTAGATGACCATATATAAGACCAGCAGCAAAACCATCACCGCCACCTATACGATCTAAAATATCAAATTCATGTTTTTTTGAAAGATGTAAACCATCTTTATCTAAAATATATCCTTGTAGCTTATGTTTATTTAAACTAATAGTTTCCCTTATAGTACCAGTTATATAATTAATATTATACTTTTCCCTCATTATAGACAAAGTATGAGTTAAATTAGTTTCTTTATTACCTTCTACTCCCTCTATTCCTAATATAGATGTGGCATCTCTATCAGTTGCAAATACTATATCAGCATTATAAAGAACTTCTTCATAAAAGGGTTTAGCTTCTTCATAACTATTCCAAAGAGTGCTTCTAAAGTTACAATCAAAAACTATAGTTATACCCTTTTCCTTAGCTTTTTCCATTAATTTAAGGACTACTTCTCTTACATTTTTTGTAACAGCAAGGGAAATTCCGCAAAAATGCAATAGATCCACTCCACAAAGAGCTTTGTCAAAGTCATAGTCGTCAAGGGTACTTTTACAAAAAGAACTATTAAGTCTGTCAGTATAAGTAACAATGCCACCTCTAGAACCAAATCCATTTTCTAAAAAGTACATACCCATATACTTATCTCCAAAGATAATTTTTTCTGTATCTATTCCCAAACTAGCCAAAAATAAGTTTGCACTATAACCTAGAGAGTTATGAGGAAGTTTAGTAAGTAATTGTCCTTTATAACCAAAGGTACTAAGAGCACTTACTATATTAACTCCTGTACCACTAAAAAGGTACTCTAAAGTTCTACTTTGATGAAGTTTTTTGTGATTAGGTACAGCTAACCTCATCATTACTTCACCAAAGGCTAAAACTTTTTTATCTTTCATACTCATCCACTACTTTTTTTACTATAGCTAATAGAGTTTTTACATCTTCTACTCTTGTTTCTCCACTTTCTTTATCTATAATAGAACTATAAACATGTGGAATAATTTTTTTTACACCAGCTTCAAGAGCAATTCTTAAGATAGGTTCAAAATTATCAAGGTCAATACCACCAGTAGGCTCAAGGTATAAATCCTCTTTAGCACAAGCTTTTGCAACTACTCTAAACTCTTCTTCTGTTTTTAATCCACCCATAGGGAAGAATTTAATAGAGCTACCACCCATATCTTTTATCATAGCTATAGCTGTTTCTATAGGTACAATTCCCTTTTCTTTTTGGCTACTAAGAGGTCCTGTATTAATAATTACTTCTCCCGGAGTTCCACTTGGACTTACAAGACAGTTAATAAGTGTATGAGAATTATCTACATTTGCTCTTGTATGACCAACAGCTGTAAATACTTGATTTGCATGTTTAGGTTTAATAACTTTTGATATGGCACTTACCATAGCCCATTGATTAGGGTCTCCAGCACCTAGTCCTACAGATATTGCATTGTCTATTTCTTTTGCATATTTACTCATATCTTCAATTGCACTTTCAGTACTTGGATATTTTTTACTCAAAATACCAACTAATACCTTTTCTTCAGCAGCTTCATAACACTCAATAGCATTATTAATACTTCCAGCTAATACATTTAACGAAACTTTTCCTTTGTAAAAATGTTTTTCTATATTCATAATTCCTCCCAAAATTTAATTATTTTTCATTATATTTCTAAGTTTATTAGCTATAATATCTAATTCACCATCTTTTAATGGTCTAGGATCTATATGAAAGATGCCTATATTAGCTTTATAGTCCCTTGTAAATACAGCAATTTGACCCTCTTGTAATTTTGACAAGATTTCTTTTGTACTAATAGGGCTAGTTTCTTCTACCTTAATTTCCCCCCTATATATGTTACGTCCTGCTTCATCTTTACTAATTCTAAATTTTATATGATTTATATCCTCTATTCTTCTACCAAAATCAGCCAAAGCTTCCTCTTGCCACTTTGCATCTATCTCTTCCTTATCTAGATAATCAAATAAAGCAGTAAGTATACCAGCAATTAGAGCTTTATCTATTTTCATAGCTCTACCAATACC
>CAZFBB010000081.1:0-13931 GCA_964517235.1 uncultured Fusobacteriaceae bacterium | reverse complement strand
TTATTCTAATATCTATATCGTCAATATTTATTCCATAAGTTACCCTTTGTATCTAAAAAGTTCACTCCACTACCTGTAGTTCCATCTATCCAGATTTTCCCATTAGTATTATCATAATAAATTTCAGCTACATTCTTTTCTCCAAGAAATTTTCCTCCTCCAATAGACTCTACTCCAACTTTTCTTACTATCCCTGCTTTCATTTGGATAGACGTCACCGAAGAAGACATTATTCCTCTTGTTGTTATATTCTCATATGTACCATCTATATAAACTGATAATCTCTCTATTCCAATTGCTTTTTCACCAAGATTTTCTGATTCAAATGCCACATTACTGCTTCTCAAATTCGCTAAAAAACTCAATACTCTTGCATCTTTACTTTTAGAAATTTCATTACTAAATCTGGGGAAAATTAATGTTGCTAAAATTGCTATAACCAGTATACTTACCATTAACTCTATTGTTGTAAAACCTTTTTTTTTCATTTTTTCTCCCAAAAAGGCGGAAACATCCGCCTTTATATTAAATTGATGACCATGTTACTCCAGAAGCATTTGTTACTCCAGTTGAAATTGTTATACTAGTTTCTGTTAATCCAACAGCACTTGTTGTTGTAGTTAAACCAAATTGGATAGTTTTAGGCGAACCTGCCGCAGTTGTTGCATCTGTATCTGAACCAGAAACAGCCGTAACCTTATCTCTTGTTTTAGAATCAATTTCATTATCTAAGTCTGTTAATTTAGTAGCATATTCTAACCTATCAGCATAGTCTAAATTTAACGCTGATCTATAAGTACCTACAATTTCTATTGCCTTTGCATCTCTAGCTTTTGCTATTTGTGAACCAAATCTAGGTGCTGCTACTGCTGCTAATATAGCAATAATAGCTACAACTATCATAAGTTCAATTAAAGTAAATCCTTTTTCTAGCCTTTTCATATTTATCTCCTCCTTTATTACTATTTTTTTGGCTAACATAATTATACTTTATTTTTTTATATATTACAAGATTTATAAGGCTTTTTTTCTTACATTTGTTCTTTATGTGCACATATAGAACTTATTACGTTTTTGGTATATTATTTTTTTATAATTTTATATTTAGTGTAATATTTTGAAACTTTTTAATTTTTCTTCTACCTTCTTTTGATACCTAGAATCATTTATATTATAGAGCATTATTAAATACTCTACCAACTTTTTCTTGTCTTCTACTCTACTAAATTTTTCATATCTAGATTCATATAAATTTATCAAAATATTTATTAATTGAGGATCTTTATATTTTTCGATTATTGCTTCAAAGTTTTTTATTACTTCTTTATCATCCCCTTTACTACTTGCGCCTATTCCTCCATAATAACTTTTCATATATTTATCTGTTAAATTATATTTCATACCCACTTCTAATATATTCAATGCTTTATCATAGTGATTATATACTTTTATTAAACCTAAAACTACCGAACTAGAATAATAATTCTCTTTAAAATAAGGGTTTAAACTAGCTATTTCCAGAGCCGTTTTTTCTATATCTTCACTAGCATCCCTTTCTAATGTTTCTCCAAAATTCAAAGTTTGCTTTACCCATAAAAACGCCAGACCAGCTCTTTTAATCCCTAATATCTCTAAAGTTCTAGTTCTATCTGTAGAATATTTTAAAGGTCTTTCGTAATAAAGCTTTTCTTCTTCTACCTTTAACCTTCCTATTAAAAACAGATACATAAAAAATAGAAAAAATAAAAACATAATCTTTTTATCCCTTAAAATCTTAATCATAACTTCCTCTTTTCAAAAATTAAAGCAGTAATCTGAGTAATTATGAGAATATAGATTATGGAATAGGATATTAATAAAATATAATCAATTTCAATAGGAACTATAATATCTTTTATATTAATCAAACTAAATCTTGGGAGTATATAATATAAAACTTTTAAAATTACTTTTAATAAAAGATTACTACTTTTTTCACCTATAACTAACAAATCATTTGTAAAATGACTTATAATATATACAGAAAAGGTAAATATATTTGCAGTAACATATGAATCTGAAATTATTGCAAACAATATTCCTATACTTGCTAACATTGATATTTTTATAAAGATAAAAATTAAACTGATAAAATCCATTGTATTAAATGTAGATTCTATAAAGATTAATGCACCTTGTAAAAGAACTGTCATTATTATTGTATATATACCTATAAGTAGAATGTTCCCAATTAGATTTCCATAGATATATTCTGCTCTACTAACTGGTTTAGTTAAAACCAAATAGATAGATTTTTCCTTATGATCTCTTATAATATATGTACTACTACTTAATACCGTTACTAAAAAAATAAAAAGCTCTATCAAAAAAATCCCAGAGTCTTTTACTACCATATCACTTTTATATATAGATAAATCTTTCAAAAACATAGTTCCTAATATTAATAAACCTGCAAAAAGAATAAAACCATTTAATATTTTATTTGATAAATTTTCTTTTACTATGTATTTTCCTATACTAAATGCTTTTCTCATTTTTTTCCACCTCTAATATCTTCCTTCTAAAATATTCTTCCAATGAAAAGTTATTCACCTCTACATCTACTATTCCTACATTCACATCAATTTTCTCATTATTTATTTTTTCTACTTCCTTCCCATTCTCTAAAATAAATTTTACTTTTTTAGCTGATTTTATTTCTTCTATCCTAAAGTTATCTATAACCCTTCCTTTATGCACAACAATTCCGGAATCACCAACTTTCTCTATATCATCTAATATATGAGTATTCAAAAAAACTGTCGTTCCTTTTTCCTTCAATTCTTTTATAAGTTCAATAACTTGTGTTCTTGCTAGCGGATCAAGACCTGACATTGGTTCATCTAAAAATAATAATTTAGGATTAGATAATATTGATTGAGCTATACCTACCTTTTGTAACATTCCCTTAGAAAAATCTTCCAACCTATCTTCTATTCTATCCATTAAACCTACTTTTTCTAGTACTTCTTCTACCCTTTTTCCTTTATTTTTTACCCCTAATAAATCTGAATAATAATACATCAAATCTCTTAATTTTATTGATTTAGGATAATATGATATTTCTGGTAAATACCCTATTTTATCCAAATCCTTTTTTTCTAATTTTCCCTTTTCAAAAATATTTATCTTTCCCCTATCTATATCTAATAAGCCAAGTAATGATTTCATAATAGTTGTTTTTCCCGCCCCATTTAATCCAATTATTGAAAAAACATCTCCTTTTTTCACATTAAAACTTATATCAAATATTCCCTTTTCATTTTTATTCTTTATTCTTTTAAATATATCTCTTTCTTTATATATTTTATTTAATCCTTCTACTTCTACTACATTCATAATTTACTTCCTTATTTAGTTATTTTATAATATTCAAAAAAGAATTTTAATTCAATTTTAATTTGATGTTATTTATTAAAAATTTATAATTTCATAGGAACAAAAAAAGCAGATTTAATCTGCTTCCTATCTATACTGCCAAGTCACTTAGGCTAAGCATTGGTAGGAATAAAGCTATTACTATTCCTCCTACTACAATTGCCATAAAAACAATAGCTAAAGGTTCCATTGCCGCTACTAATTGGCCTAAACCTTCTCTTATTTCTTGTTCGATAAAATCAGATAATTTATTAAGCATTTCAGTTATAGTTCCCGATTCTTCTCCAACTTCTATCATTTGAGTTACCATAACTGGAAATTCCCCACTTTCAGCAAGGGGTCTAGCTATTGTATTTCCCTCTTTAATACTATTTCTTGCACTTATTACTGCATTTGAAATTACTGCATTACCAGATGTATCCGAAGCTATATCAAAAGCTACTAATATAGGCACTCCACTATTTAAAAGAGTAGCCATAGTCCTTGTAAACCTTGCAACAGCTACTTTTCTAAGAAGTTTTCCTGCTAGAGGGGTTTTTAATATAAACTTATCAAACCTTTCTTTTCCCTTTGGTGTTTTAACCCATTTAATAAGGAAAAACACTCCAAAACCTAAAGCAATAAATAAAATCAACCCCACAAAAGAAGCTAAAATATTACTTATTCCAATTACAAATAATGTAAAAGCTGGCATTTGAACACCTGCACCATCAAACATCTCTACAAATCTAGGTACAATTCCTACCATTAATCCAATTACTATAACAATAGATACACTAATAACAATAATTGGATACATCATAGCACCTTTTACTTTTCCCTTAAGCTCTTGAGAAGCTTCCATACTTTCAGCAAGTCTATTTAACACAACGTCTAAAGATCCAGACGCTTCTCCAGCTTTTACCATACTTAAGTACAATTTATCAAAATATTTTGGATATTTTGCTAAAGAACTTGAAAGAGCCGTACCTGAACTAACATCTGCTTTAACTGATGCAAAAATCTCCTGTAATTTTGGCTTTTCCACTTGTCTCTCTATAATATCTATAGCCCTTAATAGTGCTATTCCCGAATCAAGCATAGTTGCAAATTGTCTTGTTATCATGGATATATCCTTTGAATTTATAGGGTTAAAAAAAGAACTTTTTTGCTTTCCTCCAACTTTTCTCCCTATTCTTTTACTATTAATTAATACTAAACCATCTTTTCTTAAAAGTCTTTTAACTTCCCTCTCATCTGCTGCTTCTAAAGTCCCTTTTTGTTTTTTTCCCTTTTTATCAACAGCAACATAATTAAACTTGGCCATTTTAACACCTCCATTTATCCCATAGTAACTCTCATTACCTCTTCCAATGTTATTTCACCTTTTTCAGCTTTTTTAAGAGCCTGAATTCTTAATGTATTCATGCCATTTTCTACTGCTCTAGCTGTCAATTCTGCTGTATTAACTCCTTTTGATATCAAATCTCTTAAATCGTCATCTACTTCCATTATTTCATATAAACCAGTTCTACCCTTGTAACCAGTTCCATTACATTTTGGACAACCTCTACCTGCATAGTATGTCTTTTGACTATATTTGTCAAAATCCAATCCTAATGCTTGAAATGTTTTTCTATCATACTCTTTTTCTTCTCTACAACTTGAACAAATTCTTCTAGCTAATCTTTGGGCAATTACCATAACTAAAGATGCTGATATCATAAAAGGTTCTATTCCCATATTAAGCATCCTATGAATTGCACTTGGAGCATCATTTGTATGTAATGTAGATAGTACCAAGTGACCTGTCAAAGCGGCTTTTATAGATATTTCTGCCGTTTCCTTATCCCTTATTTCCCCAACCATTATTATATCTGGATCTTGTCTTAAAAAAGATCTCAATGCTGAAGCAAAATCAAGTCCAATTTCACTTTTACAATGTACCTGATTGATACCATGTAATTCATATTCTACTGGGTCTTCTGCTGTAGATATATTTTTATCAGGTGTATTTATTTTATTTAAACAAGAGTAAAGAGTTGTTGACTTCCCAGAACCTGTAGGTCCTGTTACTAATATCATTCCATAAGGAACTTTTATACACTTTTCTATTTTTTCCAATTCTTCCTTCTCATATCCCAATTCTTCCAAATTAACCCTTAGATTTCCCTTATCTAATATCCTCATAACTATCTTTTCACCATAAACTGTCGGTAATGTAGATATACGGAAATCTATGTCTCTTCCTCCTGATTTTATTCTAAATCTACCATCTTGAGGAAGTCTTTTTTCTGCAATATCAAGGTCAGACATTATTTTAACCCTTGATACTATTGCATTCAAAACACTTTTAGGAATTTCTTTTATTTCTGTTAAAACCCCATCTACCCTTACTCTCACTCTTACTATTTTTTGATAAGGTTCAACATGAATATCAGAAGCTCCCATTCTAACTGCTTTACTTATAATAGCATTCACTATTCTTATAATAGGAGCACTTTCAGAAGATAATCCACTTTCTAAATCTTCTACACCTGCTTCTTCAATATCGTGTTCAACATCTTCCAATTCTGCCAGAATATTTTCAACATTTTGTGCAGTCTCATTTGATTTATTCTCTTCTACTGCTTCTATTGCCTCTTCAATTTCACTTTTCATTGCAAGAGCTGGTTTAATAACCTGTTTTGTTCTAAGTTGTATTTCATCAATTAAAAATACATTTGTTGGATTTGCCATAGCAACCAACAATTTATTATTCTCTTTTCTTACAGGTATTACCTGATTTTTTCTCATAAAATCTTCTGGTAGCAATTCAACTATTTTTTCATCTAAATCACTTTTATTTATCCTAACACTACCTACGCCTATATGATTTGCTAATATAGGTAATATATCGTCATTTGTTATATATTCTAATCTAACTAAAGTTTCTCCCAACTTTTCTTTTATCCTCTTTTGCTCTACCAAAGCAGCTTCCAATTGACTCTGAGTAATTAACCCTTCCTTCAAGAGTTTATCTCCAAGCATTATCTGCTTTCTTACTATAACCATCTAAATCCTCCTAATCCACAAAGCAAAATAATCTTTTTCACCCATATTATATATTAACCTTTCTTAGCTTAATTTTCAAGAATTTTATGTAATATTTCTATACTATAAATATCTTTTTTTACATAAAGTGTCTTTATACAGTATTTTTATACGATTTTTTTGCATTATTAATTACTCTACCAAAAAAATCTCCTTAAAGTTTTCTAGTAATGTCATAGCACCTATTTGCTCTTTTTTATTACTATTCACTTTAAGGAGATTCATAATTATATATTTTTTATCTACTTACAAAATTTAATCTCATTATTTTTTCCTTGTTGCTTTCGTTAAGTTCTCTAATTGCATCAAATTGATGTCTCGCAACTTGTACTTCATGAGTTTTTTTTAGTTGATCTTCTACCCTAAATATATTTATATTTATATTTTTCAATTCTCTTTTTTTCCAAAATGCTTTTTCTATAGAGTTATAAAGATCATCATAAAAGTCTTCTTCTAACATTACAAATCCCATTATTAAAGTATCATCTGTACTTTTGAATAGTGTAGGTTTTATACTTTGTAATTCATTAGTGTATTCTTCCTTTAAAGAGCCTATGTAAACATCCCTTGCTTCCTTTTTTTCTTCTTCCAGTTCTGCTTCTAAAATTTTTAACTTTTCTTCTACTTTACTCGTATCTTTTCCTTCACCTATATAATCTTTTTTCTTTTTTCTAAAGTATGCCAACTGTTCAATAACACTAAGTTCTTCTATTGTCTCATCATTAATCTCAGCTAAAGGCATCTCTTCTACTTTAGTATTTGCTTCTACTACTCTTTCTACTTTCCCACCATCTTCAACATAAGCTTTTGTATCTCTAAGTAAAAAGAATACTAATAAAATCGTAAAAAGGATTGTAGAACCAAAACCAATAAGTATTTTAAACCTGTTTTTCATAATAAAATACTTAATATCAAAATCAGGTAACTTAACTTTTTTTAGTTTTTTTTCCTTTGGCTTTTCCTCTACAACTTCCTCTTCTTCTTCATCTAATAAAAAGTTTTCATCTAAAAATTTTAATTCTTCCAAAACTTCTTCTTCGTCTGGAATATCAAGTATATCATTCTCTTCATCTATACCAATAATAAGACTTTCTAATTCATCTTCTGATAAGAGATCATCATCTTTTTCCTCTTGATTTCCTTCAAACAATTCATCATCCATTGATAAATCTAGTTCATCATCTTCCAAATCTAGGGAAAAGTCAGGTTTTTCTAATTCTAAATCTCTCTTTTCAATATCTTTATCACTCACGACTAATCTCCTTTTATAATTTATTAATTGAATTTTTTATGTTATACTTTTCATAGATATATTATCACATTATTGAATTAATAGGGAGAATTCTATGAAAAAAATTTTTATTTCATTGTTTTTAATAACTTTTGCCATTTATTCGAAGGGACATTATAGCTCTATAAACAAAATTATTCCTCTTTTAGATAATGATTCTATTATTAGTATCGGTAAAGATGAACAAATAATTACATGGAATTTAAAAAATTATGAAATTACTAGAAATATTGACTTTAATAGGGGAACTTTGACCAATGGTATCTTAATGACAGAAAAAGGTTATCTTGTTTTAAGTAACAAAGAAGGATATCTTTTTTTTCTAAGTTTATCTACTTGGACTCTTATAGACATAAAAAATCCTTTTATGGGTCAACTAGAAAATATTTACTCACTGGGAAATAATCTTTTATTATTAATTGGAAAAAAAGGAGAAGTTAGAATATATAATTATAACAGTGATAGAATTATAAAATCTGTTGTTCTTTCTGAGTATATTACAACTTCAACATTATTTAATAAAATATTGTATATTGGAAACCAAAAAGGCAAGTTAATTGAGATTAATTTAAACAATTTAAAAGTTACAACTCTCATTGAGGAATCTCTTAATAACCAAATTAACAAAATTATTAAAAAGAACAAAGACATATACTTTAGCACATTTGATGGTTATATTTATTTATTTAGAGATAACAAACTATTTCAAATTGATAAGGTAGATAATAGTTATACCACAGATATTCTTCACACTAAAAAGGGACTTTTAACATCATTTTCTAATGGTTCTATTAGATTGTATAAAGAAAGAGAGTTAGTTAGAGAGATTAATATTAACCATAAAATTAATAATTTCTTTATAAAAGATAATTTATTAGTCGTTGTCGATGATTTTGGATTCATATACTTCTACTCACTTGACTCATTAGAATTGATTAAATCATCTACAGATTATTAAATACAAAATACTAATTATATTAATAATTCATTTTTGAAAATGCCTATTAAAAAATTTGGACTAGTTTAAAATTATAGACCTTCAGAATTTTAAAGCTTTGCAAAGAGAGGCTTATTTCATCAAATTCTCTTTACCTTTTAAAATTATTATAAAAAAAGGACTAATTTTTAAAAATCAGTCCCTTCTCTTCAATTTAAAGGAATAAATAGTATTCAATCTTTTTATTAGATTTTATACCTTATAATATTTTGCTAGTCCACCTAAGGAGGTTTCCTTATATGCACAATTTAAATCTCTTCCAGTTTCCATCATCGTTTCTACAACTTGATCGAAAGCTATTCTATGAGTACCATCTGTGAATAATATGTAATTTGCTGCATTAAGAGCTCTCTCTGCTGCTACAGCATTTCTTTCAATACATGGTATTTGTACATAGCCTCCTATTGGATCACATGTCATTCCCAGATGATGTTCTAAAGCCATCTCTGCTGCATATTCAATTTGACTTAAACTTCCTCCATAAATATATGTTGCAATAGCTGCAGCCATTGAACAAGCTGAACCTACTTCTCCCTGACATCCAACTTCTGCACCTGATATTGATGCATTTTCCTTTATCAAATTTCCTACTAGTCCACCTATAGCTAAAGCCTTTAATATCTCCTCTTTACTTAAGTCTAATTCTTCCTTTAAAGCACATAAAACTCCCGGAATTACTCCTGAAGCTCCACAAGTTGGTGCAGTAACAACTATCCCACCAGCTCCATTTTCTTCACTTACAGCAAGTGCATAAGCAAATGTAAGCCCTGTACTTTTAAGTCTTAAATCTTCTCTTCTAGCTTTTTTATAAAACATTTGAGCTTTTCTTGGATACCTCAAAGCCCCTGGTAAAACACCAGTTTTACTCAGTCCTCTTTTAATGGCTTCTTCCATAGCTAACCAAATTTTTTCTAAATACTCCCATATCTCTTCACCTTCATACTTAGCAACATATTCCCATAATTCTTTATTATTTTCTCTACACCAATCCATTATCTCATCCAAAGTTGTTAATGGATATAAACCTTTATTTCCTTTTCTTTTGGCTGTAGCTTCCATTATACTTCCACCACCAACACTAAATACTTCCCATTGATTAAGGACATTTCCATTTTCATCAAGAGCTTCAAATAACATAGCATTAGTATGAAATTCTTTTACTATATCTTTCCTCCAAATAATTTCTGTTTCAAGAGGCTTTAAAGTTTCTAATATAATCCAATCTGTTAAATGTCCTTTTCCTGTAGCTGCAAGACTTCCATAAAGAGTTACCCTATAACTACTTGCATTTTTCGTTCTATTTTTAAATTCCTCTGCAGCTCTTTGTGGTCCCATAGTATGACTACTTGATGGACCATTACCAATTTTATACAACTCCTTTAAACTGTCCATTTTTCCTCCTTATTAATTTTCTATCACATTTTAATCAAAGGTGCCAAGTCATATCAAACGCCCCACTTTACTTTTCCCCAAAAGTCTCATTTAGTGCGAAAGAGCCTAATACTTTCTTTAATATATTAATATTAAACTTAATATCTTATCAATTTCATTCTTTATAACACCATAAAAATCTAGACTATTTGTATAAACTTCTTCCAACATTTCATTAAGCTCCTCATTATCTTCCCTTTTCCATGTTAAAGATAAAGCATAAAAGTATACATCAATGTTTAAATGTACTTTTATTAAATTATCACAAAATTTTTATTAAGAAAATATTTTTTTCTCACTTGCTTGCCTCTTTTTTTAAACTTATTATACTTACATCAAAATATTTTATCTAAACAAATCTATAAAGCATTGATATTTTAGTTTAACGCCTTACTTTATAGATTCTTTATTCAAAAACGAACAACTCAAGTAATTTAAACCTTCTTACTCCTTTATCAAGAAGCAACTTGTTAATGTTAAGATTTTTTTTATTAAGGTTATTTTTTTTAGTTGAACATTTCACTCCTTTTGATTATACACCAAAAAAATTTTTTTTTCTGTTTTTTAGTATTTTTTTTGATTTTATATAATTTTTATGAACAATTATAGTTTATATGTTAGCTGAAAATATGCCCAAAACATGTCAAACTCTTTAACACTTCCACTAGGTTCTCTTCTATCCTGCCAATCATAAGCTACTCCCCAAAAGCTACTCAACTTTGAAGTAAATGTATTTGTTCCTAAAAGCTCTAATCTAGTACGACCACTTGCATTATATGCATCTATATAGTCATCATAGATAACTGAGTAATTATATTGACTTTTATAAAACGAATATCTAACTCTAGGAAGTAAATTAAAAGTAGAAGTAACTTTGTAATTAAACATTAATCTAAGTTGATAGTCTAACATATTATATCCATAAATTCCCTCATAAAACTCTCCATTTAGGTATAGTGTTGGAATAAACGCTAAATTATCAGTTAACTGAAACTGAGGACCAAAATCCCCTTCAAAGTACATTCCTTTTGTTTTATTTCCACTTTCTTTTTTATCTATATCTACTCCATAAACAAACCAACCAATAGTGTTAAGTATACTGTACCAATCTGTTCCTAGCTCCATTCTTATTCTTGTATTATTATCTTGCCAGTATTCGTCTAATCTAGGTTGAATTTCACTTCTTGTTTCATATCTTAATTTTAAATGAATACCTACTCTACCAATAACATTATATCTAATTTTATAATCAAATCTTTCTCCGTCCCACCCTCTTTTATCTAAAGGAACAACTCCGCCATTTCTTGTCTCAACAGTAAAGTCATGGCTAAATTTTTCTTTTTTCAAGTTTAAACTATAGCTCCAATATGCAATATCTTCAGCTTTTTCTCCATAATCACCACTATAATCTTCTACTTCCAGATGAGTTCTAAAACTCTTTTGCCAATCTTCCCAAAAGGGATATAGTGTATTTGAAAATACCACCATTAATGTTATTATTATTTTTGTCACGTTCTCCTCCTGTATTTTATAACATATCTTACTATATTATATTTTATAAAAATCCAATTAGCAAGAAAAGATTCATTTTTAGTAACTCTATTTTTTGTACAATTACTACTACAAAAGAACAAAATCTTCGGAACTCTAGTAAAAAAAGAGTTAATCTAAAAAATTATATGCATTAATGAATATACTTATACAACATAAGCTTACTTCAATTCAAATGGCAAAGTATTAACAATTTAATACTAGATACTGTCGACAAATAAAATTTTCTTAAAAAATGTTTTATTTGTTTTTTTATTTAGATGTGTCCATATAAGAAATTTAGATTAAATTAACGAAAGGAACCTTAAGAATTGGAAGCTATTTGAGCTCCTTAAAAGCAAGTTTTGAGATTTAGTGACTGTAGTGAGTACTTAACTCTTATTTCTTATATGAGTGCTTGATTTTCACTGAATAATGAAAGATTTATCCAACCTAGATTCAGTTATGTCTCTAAGACGTTATATTACTTTTGTATCAAGACAAAAGTAATAATATTTTATCAAAAACTATCTATATTGTCTTCAACCTGAAAGTAATATCTTTATTTTAGCCTCTACCTAAGGTAGTTTTAATAGTCATAATAAAAATTCCCTCCAGTTACAATTTTAACATATCTTTTTCAAAAAAAAGAGGCTAAAGACATTTATTTGTCTTCAACCTAGGTTTTATTTGTTTTTTTATTTAGATATACCCATATAAGAAATTTAGTGACTGTAGTGATTACTTAATCTTATTTCTTATATGAGTACTTGATTTTTACTGAATAAGGAAGATTTATCTGACGTAGATTCAGTTATGTCTCCCAAAATATTATATTACTTTTGTATCAAGACAAAAATAATGATTTTTTTTCAAAAACTATCTATTTGTCTTTAACCTGAAATAACTGATTTAAAAAAATCAGCCATTCATCTTAAATTTTAAAGGTATCTTCAAATGGATTATTCGTTTATTTTAGAATGCATGTGTCAATTGAAAATAAGCCCAGAACATATTTAATTCATCAGCATCTTTAGTTACATTTGTATATTCTCTATTATCTAAATCATAAGCTACTCCCCAGAAAGTAGAAGTTTGTGGAGTTATTACATTGTTACCCATTAACTCAAATCTTGTTCTTCCTGTTGCATCCCATTGGTTCGATTCTGGATGTGTTTGATTTCTAACTATTGAATACCTAATTCTTGGCATAATTGAAAAATTCTCAGTTACTTTATATGAAGCCATTAATCTTAATTGATGATCTTGAAAGTCGTATTTATCATAAAATTCCGCTGTTGTATATAGCGTTGGAGTTATTGTTAATTTGTCATTTATAGTAAATGAAGGTCCAAAATCTCCTTCCCAGTACCAACCATTTTTTGAAACTGTATCTACCACATCAAATTTACTATCAGTATCAAATCCAACTACAAACCAACCACCTGTTCCAAGTACATTGGCCCAATCAGTTCCAACTTCCCATCTATCTCTCATATTTCCACCAGTATTATTTTCTGATCTATATTTTACATGTACACCTACATTATCAAGCGCTTGATATCTTACTTTATAATCTACCCTTGTTGCTTCATTCCCCTCAGTTTGCATTGGAACATATCCAGTTCCTCTCTTTTCTACATTTAGGTCATAACTCCAATTTCCTCTAGAAGCATTAACTCCTACTCCCCAGAAAGCCCCATCATTTAATGATTCATTAAATTTTTCTACTTCTAAATATGATCTTACTGAATGATTCCATTCTGACTTTTTACCAGATGCTTCTTCAATTATATTCCCAATAGTTTCTCTTTCTTCTACTGTAGAAATCTCCTCTGCAAATGCATTAACTGTCAATAAAGCTACTAATCCCAAAGTAAATAAATTCTTTTTCATACTCTTCTCCTCCTAAATTGTTTCATTTAATTAATTTATTAATTTTTACTTTTTTAAAATTAAAATTGTATTAATTTCTTTTAATTAATAAGATTATAGAACAAATTGTTCTGTAAATCAAGATTTAATTTTAATTTTTTTTAATCTTTTATTAATTTTTTGTAAAATAATAAAATAATTTTAACAATTGATTTTAAAGGGTTATCTCTTAACGACTGTTTACTAATTTTTAATAATAAAAAAAATTAATTTAACTTTTTTTAATTTTTCTATTAAATTAAAAAGAAAAATTAAAAA
>CAZFBB010000080.1:0-14095 GCA_964517235.1 uncultured Fusobacteriaceae bacterium | reverse complement strand
CAACATTCATTTCATATCTGACCATTCCCTCTTTTTTTTCCATTTCTTCAAGGGTATCTACATCATAATATTCTTCATCTTCAGTTCTTTTAGCATCAATTTCTGCTAATTGCTTTTCATCCAAATCAAATAATTCATCATTATCTAAAATTTCCATATTCACTCCTACCTATTAGGTACCTATAACTCTATTTAAATGTAAAAAAAAAAATTAAATATTAGGTACTAACAATTTTAAAAAAACAAAAAAATTCAATATATTCCATACGTACCTATCAACTTTACTTTTTTTAGGTACTTTTATCTTCAATTAATTTAATAAAGGTACTAACATTTTCATCTTATTATAGGTACTAATAACTCCAAAAAAACAAAATATCAACCTTTTTTTTATATAACTTCAAAAAAATATTTAAAAATAGTTAATAGGTACTAATAAAAATATTTTTTTTTAGGTACTTACAACTCATTTGATAAACAAAATTATAAGTACCTAATATATTCTTTTAGGTACTTACAAAATAATCATACCATATATACCTTTTAATTACAAGAAAAAGAATTTATTTTGTTAATATTACCTATTATTTTTAATTTTAGGTACTTACAACATATTTAGTAAGTACTAACACTTGCAATTTTTAGGTACTAATAACTTTATGTTCTAAGTACTAACAACTTTATATTTTAGGTACTAACAACTTTAATTTAAACTTAATTTTTTCTCTTTTTTATCTTGATTTTAAAAGGCTAAAAAAGAAATCTTTTTCTGCCTAATAACATATATAACAATATAAACAAAATTAAACAATTACTATGTATATAGTATGATTATTTTTGATTCTTTTAGTACCTCAAATAATAAATAAGATAACATAACCATAAAGTTATTAGTACCCTAAAAAAATATAGATAACATAAAAAAATCAATTAATATTAATATAAAACATTTTCCATAAATACCTACAAAAATATTTCTAATAAACTAATTAAAAATAGCCTTACTTTTATATGAATGAACTATATGTATCATTTTAAGGAGATAAATCCAATTTTCCTAAATACTATAGGATTAAAAAAAACTAGCAAAAGCACAAAAAAGACTTTTTAAAAGAGTCAAAAACTCTAACAACTACTATAAATAAAGATTAATTGTTATAAAACTAGACAAAAAAGTAGCTAATCAAAGAAAATATTTCCTACATAAGAAATCAAGAGAACTTATCTTTAAACATAGAGCTATAACTAACCCCAAATATAAAAGATATCTTACAGGCTCTTAACCTTGGAAAGTTTATTTCTGATAATAGATGGGGAATGTTCACTACTTTTCTAGAATACAAAACTAAACTTAAAGGAAAGCAAGTAGTAAAGATTGATAAATAATATTAATCGTCTAAGATTTGTCCCTATTATAGTACAATAAAATCAAATATGAAATTATCAAATTGTAAATTCTCTTGTAACTGTGGTTATACACAACATAGAGATATAAATGGGTTTATTAATATACAAAGAGAAAAACATTACCAGTTAGCTTGGTAAACTTTGGTAGCCAGTAAATGTCTATTGTTCAATAAACTCCAATCTCAAATTGCTAGGCTAGGTAGTAAGAATATATCAAATCCTATATAAACAATGATTTTAAATAAATTAAATTTCAAACTATTACTTAAGAATTCCAAAATTATATTTATAAAATATAATATAAAAAATTAATTTAAGTAATTATTTTATAAATAAATTTTTTATTGAGTTTTCTTGATTTTTGATTTTTTTAAGTTAATATATAAATAGATATGCACCATTAGCTCAGTTGGTAGAGCATCTGACTCTTAATCAGACTGTCACAGGTTCGAAACCTGTATGGTGCACCATTTTATTAGTACCTATAATTTCCACTAAATATTTCTTTTATAACTTGAGAATATTCTCCGTTATTTTTATGGCTAATAAGAGGAGGTAATATTTTTAAAGAGGAATTACTTCCTTTAATTCCTTCTACTAAAATAATCTTACTTTCACTGTTTAATTTAGAATGAACAAATTGTATTCGTTTAGGTCCAATTTTGTATTTCTCCATAAGATAAAGTATATCAGATAACCTTTCAGCTCTATGAACTAAAGTAAAATAACCTCTATTTCTAAGATAAATAGAAGCAATTTTTACAATCTCTTCTAAGTTTATAGTAACTTCATGTCTTGCAATAGTTAATTGATCCAAATTGTTCAATTGATTTGGATTTCCATCTAATTTGAAAAAAGGTGGATTTGAAATTATTACATCAAAAGTATGAGGTTGAAAGTACCTAGAAATATTTTTCATATTATCTTGTATTATATCTATTCTATCTTCTAAATTATTAAGTTTTATATTTTTTTTAGCTAAATTAGCTGAAAATTCTTGTAATTCAATACCTGTTATGTGTGATTTACTTCTTTTACTTAGTATTAAAGGAATAGCTCCATTTCCAGTACCTAAATCAAGAATTTTTTTTACTGTTCTATTTATAGTAGTAAAGGTACCTAATAAAATTGTATCCAAGGAAAAATTAAAATAATCTGGATGTTGAATAATTTGTAAATCTTTAAAATCTAAAAAATTAATTAAAATTTCTTCTTTTTTATTCATAATACTCCCTTCTAACTGTATAATATTAACTTAAAAGTAAAATTCTGTCTAGGTTAGATTAATAGAAATATTAATTTTTATATAATCAAAATTCTTTTAATCAAAATTGTTTGATAAATTTTAGAAATATTATATAATTAATATAGATTAATTTTATAGGAGGATTAATGACAAGAAAATTTATTGTAGATACAAATATAATTATTGCTGACCCTTTTTTTGTAAAAACTTTTAAAGATTGTATAGTAGCACTACCTATTCATGTTTTAGAAGAGTTGGATAAATTAAAAACTTTTGAAGGAAATACAGGATTTAGAGCTAGACAATTTTTTAGATATTTTAAGGAAATTGAAAAAAAAGGTAATTTATTAGAAGGTGTAAATTTAGAAAATAATGTAATTCTAAAAACTATATTAGGAGATTTTTATGAAAAATTGCCAAATGAATTAGATATTAACTATGTAGATAATAAAATATTGGCATTTTTTTTAACAGATAAATATAAAGACTATACGCTTATTACAAATGATATTAGTATGAGAGTAAAAGCTTCATCTTTAGGGATAGATACTTATTTAGTTGATTTATCAGAAAAACACAAGTTAGATGATTTGTATAATGGTGTTTTAGAATTATTAGTACCTAATGAAATTATAAAAAAATTTTATTCTATAGGTCAAGTTAGTCCAAAAGAATTAGGTATAGAAAACCTGTATCCTAACCAATTTATTTGTGGAAAAGGAGACTATAGTTATAATCAATTACTTGGTAGATATGATAGTAAAAAAGAAATGATAGTGAAACTTGAATATGAAAATGCTTCTTTATTTGGGATAAAAGCAAAGGACACAAGACAGAAATTTGCAATAGAAGCACTATTAAATAAAAATATTCCTTTTGTTACTATGACAGCAAGGCAAGGATGTGGAAAAACTTTATTAGCACTTGCTTCTGCTATGGAAGAAGTTTTAGAAAGTAAAGAAAAAGAAAAAATACTTATTGGAAAGAATACTTCTCCTATAGACAAATGGAGTTATCAAGGATTTACAACAGGAGATACAGAGGAAAAATTACTTACTCATTTTGGAAATTATATAACTACCTTTGAAAATATTCAAAATATTAGAGGGAAAAAAGGAAAAAGTGGAATCGAAATCTTTTCTACTCTAAAAAATCAAAATAAATTAGATGTATTAGATATATCTTCCATATTAGGTTCTAGCTTTATTAATAAAGTAGTTATAATAGATGAAGCTCAATCTTTTGATGTACACGCAATGAGATCTATAATTACAAGAATTGGTGAAAACTCTAAATTAATATTGATAGGGGATATTGGACAACAAACTTGGTCAAGACTTGACCCAGATAAAAGTGGACTATATGCAGCTGTTGAATGGTTAAAAGAATTAGAAGAAACAGCTCATGTTACATTGGATACTGTACATAGAAGCAAATTTGTAGATAAAGCAAGTAAGTTATTTGATAAAAAGTTATTTGGATAATTTTAAAATAAATTAATATAGCTTGTCGGAAATTTCGACAAGCTTTTTCCTTAAAAGGTATTTTGTTTTATAGTAAACCTTTTTTTAAATTATTACTAAAAAACTTTAAAAAGATATTTTATTGAAGTAAATATATATAAATGTTAGAATATTAGGAGGGAAAATGGTAGAAAAATTAGTAGAATTAATAAATAATAGTAGAAATATAGTTTTTTTTGGAGGAGCAGGAGTGAGCACTACTAGTGGAATCCCTGATTTTAGGAGCAATAGTGGATTATTCAAAGAAAATCCAGAGTATCTTTTAAGTGATACTTATTATCAAAAAAATACCAAAGATTTTTTTGATTTTTATAGACAAAACATGATTTATCTAGATATAAAACCTAATATTACTCATGAATTTTTGGTAAAATTAGAAAATATAGGCAAATTAAAGGGAATAATCACTCAAAATATAGATGGTTTACATCAGTTGGCAGGGAGCAAAAAAGTAATAGAGCTACATGGAAATGTATATAGGAATTATTGTGAAGTGTGTAAAAAACCATATGGAATAAAAAGTATAATGGTAGAAGGGATACCACGTTGTGTGTGTGGTGGAACAATTAGACCAGATGTGACTTTATATGAAGAAAACTTAAATATGAATTATTTTGAAGAAGCTCAAAAACTAATTAATAAGGCTGATTTAATAATAGTAGCAGGAACATCTTTAGTTGTTTATCCAGCAGCATCATTAATAGGAAATGGAGTAGAGGGGAAGTTAGTGTTAATAAACAAAACTTCTACTAACTATGATTACATAGCAGATATACTCCTAAAAGAAGATATGAATTTAATATTTAAGAGGTTAAATGAAAAATTATTTTGTAAATAAAACTGAATAAACTCTGTTAAAGAGTTTATTCAGTTTATTAAAGATAAGATAATAACGATTTTAAGAAAATAAAAGTAAACTAATTGCCATTATAGCCATTCCACCAATTAGTGAATAGATAGCTATATGATGTTTTCCGTATTTTTCAGCACTAGGTAATAACTCATCGAGGGAAATAAAAACCATAATACCTGCAACAAAAGAAAATAAAATACCAAAAATGATATCATTGAAAAAAGGTTTTAGTAATAAATAGCCTATAAGTGCTCCTACTGGTTCAGATAAACCAGATAAAAATGAAAAGAAAAAGGCTTTTTTTCTATTACCAGTAGCATAATAAAGTGGAATGGAAATGGCAATGCCTTCGGGAATATTATGTATAGCAATTGCAATAGCTATGGAAATTCCAATTGTAGGGTCTTTTAAAGCACTTGCAAAAGTGGCTAAACCTTCGGGGAAATTATGTATAGCAATTGCAATAGCAGAAAAAATTCCCATACGGTATAATTTATGGTCTTGGGCAAATTTTTCAGAATCTTTTGATTTATTCTGTTTTTCCATTTTATCAAGGTTTTCTTCTACTTTTTTAAAATCATTTAATTCTTCAATAGCTCTAGTTTCATGTGGATTTTCAAAAGAAGGAACTAGTTTATCGATTAAAGCTATAATTATTATTCCACTAAAAAAGGCAAAAGTAGTAATTATATAGGCTTTTTTATAGGGATATACTCCTTTTAATACAGTTAATCCCTTGAAAAAGATTTCTACAAAAGAAACATAAATCATTACGCCAGCAGAAAATCCTAATGAACTAGCTAAAAAGCTTTTATTGGTTTTTTTTGTAAAAAAAGCAAGGGCACTGCCAATACCAGTAGCTAATCCAGCAAACAAAGTTAATAAAAAGGCAAAAAGTATATTGTTCATAACAAACCTCCTAGAAATATTATACTAAAAAAGGATTATTATCCTTTTAGAAAGGAAAATATGAAGAAAATAATAATTTTTTTAACTTTAATTTTAAATATAATAGCTCATGACTTTCAATTATCGAATTTGAAAGTAAATCAAGGAGATTTTTTTACTCTTTGGTCTAAAAATAAAAATATAGAAATAGTTAATATTCAAGGGGATTTTTTGAGAACACCTATAATACCCTATTACAAAGAGGGAATAGCAATAGCTCATATTCCTATTCACTATAGCAATAATATAGGCTCTAAAGATTTAATAATTGATTACAAAATTAATGGAAAAGATAAAAGAGTAATTTATAGTATATATATTAATCATAAAGAATTTGAAAAAAGTAAAATTTATGTAGATGAAAAAATGGAAGATAAAGGAACTGGAAAAAATAGGGCAAAAAGTATTAATAGTTCTCAAAATGCAAGGGCAAATCCTATAAAAAATCCTATTTGGCAAGAAAAATTTATTACTCCTGCAAAGGGAGTTTTAACAACAGGATTTGGATATAGTAGGTATGTAAATGATAAATTGACAAATAGACACTCTGGTTTAGATATAGCAGCTCCAATAGGAACACCAATATATGCTAGCAATAATGGAATAGTAGTGTATAGTGATTATTTAAATGTTACTGGTCATACTATAATTATTGATCATGGTGGAAATATATTTACTGGATATGCACATATGAATAAAAGGATAGTAAAAAAAGGTGATAAGGTAAAAAAAGGAGAAAGTATAGGAACAGTAGGAAATAGTGGATTTAGTACAGGTCCCCACCTTCATTTTACATTAAGTATAGGAACAACTTTTGTTAATCCTGCTTTATTAATGGATGTAGAATTATCTGATACGAGATTAGAAATAAATAATTAGTTTTTGAGAGGGTATAACTTTGTTTATACTCTTTTTTTATGTAAAAATAAAATAATTAAAAATATTAATATTATAAAATAATAAAAATATAAATTTAAATAAAATTATTCTTTGCAAAATTTATTATTAAGGGTATAATATTATATTGTGGTTATTTTGCAATTTAAAGAAAAAGAGGGGATAAAATGAGCAACTTGTTTAATACTATAACTAATCGGATCAACAATAATTTTTATATAATTTCTATTAAAACTGCTTCTATAAAATTATTACCTTTAACAGTTTTAATAGCTTTTACAACATTAATAATGAGCTTTTCAACTTTTATTTATCCAACATTTTATGAAAATATGATTTATGATATTTTAGCAAAAACAAAATTGGCCTTAACAGTAGCATTTCCATATGTGGCTATTGTGATTATGACTCATTCATTGCATAGGTTAAAAAAGGGTCGAGGGGATATGACAGTAGGAGTATACCCTGTTATAGCTCTTATTTTATTTAATATGATAGTAGATGGAACCTTAGTTTTTGGTTTAGACATTAAATTTTTGAGAGCAATATTAATAGGAATATTTACATATGAATATGAAGATTTAATTGATAAAACTTTGAAAAAATTAAAGTATAAATGGGCAACAGATGTATTTATAATTTTTTCAAAAAGTTTAATATTACTTTTATCAATTTCAATTTTTAGTTATTTTTTTTATAATTATAATATTCAGTTAGACTTAGATCCAAGTAGAAATATAAAATTTGACAACAATATTTTTGATGCTTATAAACATCTAATAGTAATTCTTACTCCTTGGATAATAGGTATAAATGGCTCTCATTTAATATCAGAAGCATATACAACTTTATATAATAATTTTTTGATAAATCAAGAATTATTATCTATTGGTCAATTGCCAGATAGAATTTTTGAATTTACCTTTTTTAATTATTATATGAATATTGGAGGAAGTGGTGCAACACTTTGTCTTGTAATAGCTCTTTTTTTGAGCAAGAAAAGAGCTCATAAACGTTTTGCTAAAATAGCTTTATTACCTAGTATTTTTAATATTAATGAAATAATTATTTTTGGATTTCCCATAGTAGCTAATTTTCATATGATAATACCTTTTGTTACAGTGCCACTTATTTTTGCAACGATTACTTATTTTGCACTTGCGAGTGGCTTAGTTCCAATAGCACTTAATCAAACTTCTTGGATAATGCCACCAATAATAAATATATTTTTGGCAACAAATGGGAATATAAAAGCTATATTACTTCAAATTTCTTTAATAATAACAGGTACAGCAATTTACAGTTATTTCTTAAAAAGATATTCTGGAGATAGTATAGTAGCTTTACCTGAACAATTTGTATTTTTAAAACCAAGTCAAAATGTGAGTCAAATATCTGATTTGCAACTTAATATATATAAAGAAGTAAATGAAGCTAAGCAAAATTTGAAGCCTCTCTTAGATGATGGAGAATTTACATTATATTATCAGCCTATTTACAATGTAATTAAGGGGAAAATAGATAAAATAGAAGGGGTAATTCGTATTAAACACAAGGAAAAAGGAGTAGTTCCTCCATATTTTCTACAATATTTTGAAAAATTGGGAATGATAAAAGAAGTTGATTATTGGGTATTAGAAAAAGGACTTAAGGATATAAGTAAATTTAAGTATGTAATTGAAGATATAGAACTTGCTATTAATATATCTACAATTACCTTTAATGATGAGAAATTTATATCTAATTTAAAGAGGATATTATATACAAATAAAGTTAATTATAAAAACATAACTATAGAGCTAGTGGAGGAAAGTTTTATAGAAGATTTTGAAGGAGCAAGAAAAAAACTTAAAGAATTAAAAGATTTAGGTTTAAAAATTGCTATAGATGATTTTGGTACAGGTTACTCTTCCTTAAGTTATTTAATGGAATTAGATGTAGATATAATTAAAATTGATAAAAAATTTGTATCAACAATTAACAATCAAAAAGGTAAAGAATTAATGAAAAATATAATTAATATGGTTAAAGATTTGGGATGTAAAGTTATTGTAGAAGGAGTAGAAAAGGAAGAAGAAGTAGAAATGATAAAATCTTTTGGTGGAGAATATATACAAGGTTATTATTATTCAAAACCACTTTCTTTAGAAAAAATGGTTGAATTCTTAAAAAAAAATAGATTATAATAGGTATAATTAAAGATGAGGGTCTATTAAGTTTGAGGGAAATAGCTGTTGATAGGTATAAAGGACTAAAATTTGGTAAAAGTGTTTCTGATAATGGTTGTGGTATGTAGAGTTTTCAGAAGAATATTAATGTTTTTATTGTTAAAAATAACATAACTCTAAATATTTAAGGAGACTTAAAAGTAATGTAGATGAGATAATAAAAACAAAAAAGTAAAAACACCCCTCAGGGTGTTTTTTAGTGGTTGTTGCAAAAAAAGTTATATAGTTTTAGGGAATTAGAAACATATTTTAGAAAAAGATTAACTTTTTCTAATATATTTCACAATGTCATTCGTTAGAATGTCACAATGTAATTATAGTCATTTTTTGAGATGTTGTCAAGAAAAAATTGAAATAATTTAAAAATAAATATATTTAGGTATAATCAATTAAAAAAATTTATTAAATTTGCTCTAGTTAAAGATTATCAAGGAACAGAACCAAATAAGTACTTGTAAAGAAAATAGATCTTTGTTAAAATATTTTATACAGAAGAGAGAGGAATGATGATGGGTAAATTTTTGTCGCCAGGAAAGAAATTAAAATTATTAAGAAAAAAATATGGAATAACTCAAAATGACTTAACTAGAAATGGACTTAAAAGAACAACTCTTAGTATGGTAGAAACTGAAAAAAATAAGCTTACTGAAAAAACTGGTAAGCTAATTGTTGATAACATAAATGAGATATTATGTGAAAGAGGAAGTAAGGAAAGGGTAGAAGTTGGATATCTGTTAGAAACTGTTGAAAATCAAATAGAACAAATGCTTCTAAATTATTTGGAGTTAATTAGCAAAGATGAGAATAAACTACCTGAAATAATTGAAGAAATAAATTATTATAAATTTCAAATAAGAAGTGCTTCTGTAAATTTTGATATTTCTAAAAAAATTGGAGATGTATATTTTAAAAATGGTAGGTATTTCGAAGCTTTAGTTAGTTATACAGATATTTTTGAAAATCTTAAAGAGATTTGTCAAGAGCGTAATATAGCTATAGTATTTAGTGGAGTTTTTAATTGTCTAGCTTCTTATTTTTATCTTAGAAAATATAGAGAAAGTTTACCACTGTACAAATTAGTAGAATCAATTGAAAATTATTTTAGCAAAACAGAGTTTTTTCTCTTGCTAAAGTTGTATTTAGCTACAAAAATGGAGTTAGGTGAATTTAATCATTGTTTAGAAAAGATTCAAGTATTTTTAAAAAATTATGATTTAGATCCTATGGAAGAAATGGAATTGAAAACTATACAAATAGAATGTAATATATCTTTAAAAAACTATTTTACTGCTAAAGAAATATTAAATACATTATATACTAGTGATGACGTTAAATTGAAGTTATACGCAAAAGTTAAAGAAGCATTAATCTATCTTGAAACAAACCAATTGGAAAAATTAGAAGAAATAACAGGAAAATTTATAAAAGATATATCTTTTGATGAAGAAAAAAGTATCTATAAAAAAGAATTATATTTTGATTTGGGAATTTGTTTGATTAAGTTGGGAAAAGAAGATGAAGGAGAAAGTTATTTAGAAAAATCCAAAGATATATATAATTCTAAAAACTATGAAGCAATTAAAAGTCTTATCAATATATATGCTAAAAGAAAAAAAAGAGAAAAGTTAATTAAACTATCTAACGAATTACTCTATTTTATTAAAAATAAATATTTAGAAAAAAATGATTTTATAATTTTTGATTTGATATATGGTTTGTCACAAATAAATAAATCAAATGAAATAATAAATTTGATTGATGAAATAAGAAGTTTGTAAAAAATCCCCTTTTTAAGAGGGGATTTTAAGTATTGTTTCTGTTCTGTATAATCCATTACTAATAAACTTTCACTTATGTGATGTTTATCTAGGTATAAGTCGATTTTAGAATTGTTTTCAAAAATGGCCTATTATCCTTACCAAAATTAGTTGGAACTATAACTGTAATATTTTTTATGTTATTATTCTTTGTGCAAAGAATATTAATTTTATAGTTAAAAGTCTTTATTTGAGGTCATTGAAAAAGTCTAAAAATTTCAATTTTTCATAATTTATATGGGTCATAATCCAATCAAATTAATGAAATTTTTTTAAAAATTTTAAAGATAGGACTTTTTCAGCAGTCTTCTTTATTTACCTTTAAAAATATATCTAATATAAACAAGTTGTTTTATGATTTGAAGTATATTACTTTTAACTACTCTAAAAAGCTGTAAAAAGCTTATTATAACTTTCTATACCTAAAAGAGAATACTTTATATTATAAAATTGTTATTAAAGGTTCTCGGCTAAATGAAGCTTTATAACTGCCATTAATAGTTATTCTACCCAATAGTCTATTTTATTCATAGAATTACAACAAATTATTCTTCCTGGATTCTTTCTTATATCTTCTACAGAAGTATTAAGAGGCATATACATCCATGCATCATAGTTTTCCTCTGGTATGTCAAATGTAGCCTTGTATCCAATGTCTTTAATAGCGTTATTTACAAAACCATATTTTGGATAGTATCTAGTATGACCTAGTACAAAAGCAATATCTGCACCAATTTCTTTTAGTTTATTAATTCCTGCTTCAATAAGTTTTCTACCTATACCTTTATTTTGATATGTTTTTATAACTGCCAAAGGAGCTAGGATATATATGTTTAAATTATTTTTTGAATTATCAACAGTTCCTTTAGTAAAGATAATGTGCCCCACAGCTCTATCACCATCATAGGCCATAAAAGAAATAATAGGCGTAGCACTAGAATCATTAAATAAGTCTTTTACTAAAACTTCTATAGCATCTTCACCATAACCAGTAAAAGCATCTATGTGTACATGTAAAATTTCATTTAATTTGTCTATTTTAACTTCTTCAATTTTTATATTCATTTTTTCCTCTTTCATAAACTGATGTGTTTAATTAATAACTTAATTATTTTTAATTTTTTTGTACACATTATTTTAACATAGTTTTTTCAGTAAATATATATGAAAAATATTTAATCTTAAGAATTTATATACATTTAATATATAAAAATCATATAAAGAAAATATAATTTTAGAATAAAAAAATTATTGACAGACCTTTGATAATAATGTATTATAACTCAATAACTATAAGACACATAAATTGTCCTATTTGTATTAGTAAAATTTTGGAGGAAAGTAGAATGGTAGGAGTAGCTAATAAGACTAATGTATATTTTTTTGAATACTTTAGAAGCTTGAACTTTTATTGGTTTAAGGGTTTTCTTGTACAAAAAAATAAATAATGAGTTCTTATATGGCAAATTATAGTTAGGTAATAAATTAGATTGTATTTAGAGCTCAATAAAAAGGAGCTCTATTTTTTTAGTTTATACCAAAAGTAAAATTGTAGGGAGGAAAGAAATATGATAATTCAGATGGATTTAAACACGCCAGAAGAAAAAGTAATGGAATTGGTAGGGAAGATTAAAGCTAAGGGGCTATCTACAAACTATGTAGTAGGAGATAATCATTCTGTTATAGGAGTGCTTGGTGATACGAGTAAAGTAGATATTAGTGAAATCGAAGCTCAAGAACATGTAAATAAGGTTATAAGAGTGCAAGAACCTTATAAAAAAGCTAACAGAGTATTTCATCCAAAAGATACTGTTATAGAAGTAAAGGGTGTCAAGATAGGAGGAGGAAATGTAGTAGTAATGTCTGGTCCTTGCTCAGTAGAAAGTAGAGATCAAATAATCTCAGTGGCAAAAGATGTGAAAACAGCAGGAGCACAAATATTAAGAGGTGGAGCGTATAAACCTAGAACATCTCCATACGCATTTCAAGGTCTTGAATTAGAAGGTTTAGAACTTCTTAAGGAAGCAAGGAAAGAAACTGGAATGCCTATAGTAACAGAAATTATGTCTCCAGATTTAGTAGATAAGTTTGTTGAAGATGTAGATATAATCCAAGTTGGAGCAAGAAATATGCAAAACTTTGATTTATTAAAAAAATTGGGAACTATTGATAAACCAATTTTGTTAAAAAGAGGTATGTCAGCAACTATAGAAGAGTTATTAATGTCAGCAGAATATATTATGGCTGGTGGAAATCACAAAGTAATCTTGTGTGAAAGAGGCATAAGAACTTTTGAAACATACACAAGAAACACCCTAGATATCAGTGCAGTGCCAGTACTTAAAAAATTGACTCATCTACCAATTATCATCGACCCTAGTCATGCTACAGGAAAATATTGGTTAGTAGATTCACTTGCAAAAGGGGCGTTAGCTGTTGGAGCAGATGGGCTAATGATAGAAGTACATAATGATCCTGCAAATGCACTTTGTGATGGACCTCAATCATTAAAACCTAAAAAGTTTAAAAGATTGATGGATGAACTAAGAATACTTGCAAAAGCACTTAATATTAAGTTATAGGTTTTTGTATGAATGTATGTATAGTAGGGCTTGGATTAATTGGTGGAACATATGCACATGCACTACAAGGGCATGTTGATGAGATATACGCAATTGATGTAGATGAAAAAGCTATATTAACTGGAAAGAAAATGGGATTGATAGTAGAAGGGGATTTTAAAGGGGATAAACTTCTACCTAAGGCAGATATTGTAATTATCTGCCTCTATCCCAAATTAATAAAAAAGTTTTTATTAGAAAATAAAGATAACTTTAAAGATGGTGCAATAATAACAGATGCAACAGGAATAAAGGGAGCATTAATTGACAAAATAACAGATTCTATACCGAAAAATATAGACTTTATTTTTGGACATCCTATGGCAGGACGAGAAAAAATAGGTGTAGAAAATGCTCATAAGGATATATTTTCTGGAGCAAACTATATACTTACACTAAGAGATGAAAATAAGATAGAAAATGTAAAAATACTTAGATATTTAATATATAAAATGGGATTCAAAAATGTAAATTCACTTAGTCCACAAGCTCATGATGAAATAATTTCATTTACAAGTCAACTTACTCATGCTATTGCTGTAGCACTAGTTAATA
>CAZFBB010000079.1:0-14107 GCA_964517235.1 uncultured Fusobacteriaceae bacterium | reverse complement strand
TAATAATCAAAAAATACACGAATTAAAACTTGATATAGCCCAAGAAGAAAATACAAAAAACCTTCTTATAGCAAAAGAAAAGGAACTTCAGGAAAGGTATAATAATCTTGATAATCCCGAAGAAATAGAAAAAATAGCTAGAGAAATATTAAACCTTCAAAAAGATGGAGAAGAAGTTTATAGAGCTATAAAATAAATTTATATATATATCAGGAGGAAGTTTGTAATGAAAAGAGAACTAGCGCTAGAGTTTGCTAGAGTAACAGAAGCTGCAGCCCTTGCGGGTTATAAATGGGTTGGAAGAGGAGATAAAGACCAAGCTGACCAAGCTGCGGTAGATGCTATGAGAACAGTTTTGAATCAAATTAAAATTGATGGAGAAATTGTAATTGGTGAAGGAGAGATAGATGAGGCTCCTATGTTATATATTGGTGAAAAAGTAGGCTTAGATATTGAAGATAAGTGTGGATTAGAAAAAGTTGATATTGCTGTAGATCCAATTGAAGGAACTAGGATGACAGCTATGGGACAAGCAAATGCTATTGCTGTATTAGCTGTTGGAAATAAGGGTAGTTTCTTGAAAGCCCCAGACATGTATATGGAAAAACTTGTAGTTGGACCAAATGCAAAGGGAGCTATTAATCTTAACTTACCCCTTATTGATAATGTAAATAATGTAGCAAAAGCACTTGGAAAGGGATTGAAGGAATTAACAGTTATAACTCTTGCAAAACCTAGACATGATAGAATAATTAAAGATTTGCAAGAGCTAGGAGTAAAAGTATATGCTATTCCCGATGGAGATGTTGCTGCTTCTATTTTGACTGCAGTGGTAGATTCAGAAGTTGATATGTTATATTGCATAGGAGGAGCACCGGAAGGTGTAGTCAGTGCTGCAGCAATGAAAGCTCTTGATGGGGACATGAATGCAAGACTTATGTTTAGAAATGAAGTAAAAGGTGTAAGTCTTGAAAATGATAAAATAAGTAACTATGAAAGAGCTAGATGTAAAGAAATGGGTATAGATACATCTAAAGTTCTTACACTTGATGATTTAGTTAAGGATGAAGAAGTAATATTCTCTGCAACTGGAATAACAAAAGGTGATTTGTTAGAAGGGATAAAAAGAGATGGAAATATAGCAAGGACACAAACTTTACTTATTAGAGGGAAAACAAAAACTGTAAGATATATAAATTCCGTTCATAATTTAGAATTTAAAGGTGAACATATAAAAGGATTAGTTTTATAAATAATTAAAAAGGCTGGTATTTGAATCAGTCTTTTTCTTTGTATTTCAATGAAGATTTTAATATACCAAATTTTTTATTGGTTATTTTTAATAGAAAAGGAGTAAAAAACTATAGAATAAGTATTTGTTTATTTGCAGAAAATAATTGTTTAAAGGAAAAGAGATAAAATTATTTTTAGAGTTTTATTTGATGTTGATTGATATAAAGATAGTCTGTATACTCCTAAATGTGTCTTAAAAATAGCATAAGTACAAGATAAATGTCTAAAAAGGTATTGCATTTTTTTGAAAAATAGTGTAATATATTTGAAATTCATAAATATTTTATATGACTCATATAAACCAAAAATAAGGTTTGGTGTCTCTACGGTTAACCATAAAATCGACCTCTATGAGTGGAAGTATTTAGGGGAAGAATACCTAAATATATACTTTCACTTTTGATAGTATATATTTAGGTATTTTTTAATTATTTTATTAAGGAGAGTATCAAATGCATAAGAATAGTATAGTAATTTTAGACTTTGGTTCGCAATATAATCAGTTAATTGCTAGAAGAATCAGAGAAATGGGAGTATATGCAGAAATAGTTCCATATTTTACAGATTTGGAAGAGATAAAAAGTATGGAACCTAAAGGTATTATCTTGTCTGGAGGACCTGCTTCAGTATATTTAGAAGGAGCACCTACATTAGATAAAGAGATATATAACTTAGGTGTACCAGTATTAGGGATTTGCTATGGAATGCAGTTAACAACACATTTATTAGGTGGAGAAGTAGAGAGAGCAGATAAGCAAGAATTTGGTAAGGCAGATTTATTATTAGATGAACCTAAATTAAACTTATTCTTTGATATACCAAACTCTTCACAAGTATGGATGAGTCATGCTGATCACGTAACAAAATTGGCACCGGGATTTAGAAAAGTAGCACATACAGATTCTTCAATTGCCGTAATTGCAAATACTCATAAAGATATTTATTGTGTACAATTCCATCCTGAAGTAACTCATTCAGTGTATGGAACTCAGTTACTTAGAAACTTTGTATTTGATATAGCAAAAGCTGAAAAAAATTGGTCTATGGGAGATTATATAGAAACAACTATAAAAGCAATTAAAGAAAAAGTTGGAGATAAAAAAGTTATATTAGCTCTAAGTGGTGGGGTAGATTCATCAGTAGCAGCTGTTCTTGTTCATAGAGCCATTGGAGATCAACTTAATTGTTTCTTTGTTGATACGGGACTTATGAGAAAAGATGAAGCAAAAAAAGTAATGGGAACTTATGGAGAACATTTTAAGATGAATATAGAGTGTGTAGATGCAGAAGATAGATTCTTAAATAAATTAGCAGGAGTAAGTGATCCAGAAACTAAAAGAAAGGTTATTGGTCATGAATTTATAGAAATTTTTGATGAACAGAAGAAAAGATTTAAAGATGCTGATTTCTTGGCACAAGGAACAATATATCCAGATGTAATAGAATCACAGTCAGTAAAGGGACCAAGTGCAACTATTAAATCACACCATAATGTTGGCGGATTACCAGAAGAGATGGAATTTGAGCTTCTTGAACCATTAAGAGAATTATTTAAAGATGAAGTAAGAAAAGTGGGAAGAGAGCTAGGAATCCCAGATCATATGATAGATAGACATCCGTTTCCAGGACCTGGACTAGGAATTAGAATACTTGGTGAAGTAACTAAAGAAAAAGCAGATATATTAAGAGAAGCAGATGATATCTTTATTGAAGAACTTAGAAATGAAGGTTTATATGATAAAGTCAGTCAAGCATTTGTAGTATTATTACCTGTAAAATCAGTAGGAGTTATGGGCGATGAAAGAACATACGAGTATACAGCAGTATTAAGATCAGCTGATACAACAGATTTTATGACAGCCACATGGTCACACTTACCATATGAATTTTTAGGAAAAGTAAGTAATAGAATTATAAATGAAGTGGATGGAATTAATAGATTAACTTATGATATTAGTTCAAAACCACCTGCAACAATTGAATGGGAATAATTGCATACTAGTATAAATTGTTGTATTATATATCTATTAAAAATAAAGGAGTAGATATATGGTATTTTATGAAGATTTTATAAAAAAAATAAAAGAAAATAAAGAAATTAAATTAGAGGAAAAATATCTTTTTGGAGCAAATATTAATAAATTACTAAGTAATTTTGGAATAGGTATTCCTATGATTTTGTTAGGTTTATACAGTACTTATGAGGGAACAAGAAATGGATTTAATCTAAGAGTTTTAATAGGAATAGGAATCTTAGCTTATGGAATTCTTGTTCTTTATAATATATTATCTTTTAGATTTGTTATTGATACTAAAGATATGAAACTTAGAGATAAAAAGATAGAAATAGATTTTGGGAATATTGCTTTGTGTGAACTTAGTAAGATGGCAGCTCCTGGTGGGAAGAGACTAGAAGCTTGTTTATCATTTTATACTAATGATAAAAAGGAAATTATACTACCTCTAAATATGAAAAACAAACTAAAATTCGTACTTGTAATAAAAGAAGTATTAAAGGATAAATTTGAAATTATTGAAGAAAAATAGGAGGGAAAATGTTAAACGGTAAAATCATTAAAGAAGCAATTACTTTTGACGACGTATTATTAGTACCACAAGCATCAAGTGTTTTTGGAAAGACATCATTAAAGACAAATTTAACTAAAAATATAGAATTAAATGTTCCATTTTTAAGTGCTGCTATGGACACAGTTACAGAGGCTAAATTGGCAATTGCTATAGCTAGACAAGGTGGAATTGGAATGATTCACAAAAATATGTCGATAGAACAACAAGCAAATGAAGTGGATAAAGTTAAAAGAAATGAAAGTGGAATGATAACAGATCCAATAACTCTTACTAAAGATGAAACTCTTGGTAGAGCAGATGAAATTATGGGAACATATAAAATATCTGGTTTGCCAGTGGTAGAAGAGGACGGAACTCTTATAGGAATTATTACCAATAGAGATCTTAAATACAGAAGAGATATGAGTGCAAAAGTTTCTGAGTGTATGACTAAAGAAGAGTTAATAACTGGAAAAGAGGGAACTACACTTGAAGAAGCTAAAGAGGTTTTACTAGAGAATAGAATTGAAAAACTTCCTATAGTTGGAGAGGATGGAAAGTTAAAGGGTCTTATAACTATTAAAGATATAGATAATATAGAAGAGTACCCAAATGCATGTAAAGATTCACAAGGTAGACTTAGATGTGGTGCTGCAGTTGGACCTGCTCCAGATGTGTTAGATAGGGTTGCTGCACTTGTTAAAGCTGGTGTTGATATAATAACTGTTGATTCAGCTCATGGACATTCAGAAGGAGTAATAGAAACAGTTAAATCAATTAGAAAAGCTTATCCTAACCTTGATATAATTGGAGGGAATATTGTAACTGGAGAAGCTGCTAAAGCATTAGTAGAAGCAGGAGCAACTGCTGTAAAAGTAGGAGTAGGACCAGGTTCAATATGTACAACTAGAGTAGTTGCAGGAGTAGGAGTACCTCAATTGACAGCAGTTAATGATGTATATGAAGCACTAAAAGGAACAGGTATAGGAGTTATTGCAGATGGTGGAATTAAACTATCTGGAGATATAGTAAAAGCAATAGCGGCAGGAGCTGACTGTGTAATGGTAGGAGGTTTACTTGCTGGAACAGAAGAAGCACCTGGAGAAGAAATCCTTATGGAAGGTAGAAGATATAAAGTTTATGTAGGTATGGGTTCTATAGCTGCTATGAATAGAGGGTCTAAAGATAGATACTTCCAAGGGGATAAAAAAGAAAGTAAAAAATTAGTACCTGAAGGAATAGAAGGTAAAGTAGCCTATAAAGGTAAATTAGAAGATGTAATTTATCAGTTAGCTGGAGGATTACATTCAGGCCTTGGATACTGTGGAACTGGAACCATTGCAGAACTTAAAGAAAAGGGCAAATTTGTAAAAATTACTGGAAATGGACTGAAAGAAAGTCATCCACATAATATTAGTATCACAAAAGAAGCACCAAACTATCATAAATAAGAAGTTAAAGGTTGATTAAAAATCAGCCTTTTTTTTAGGTTTATAAAATTAAAAATTTTGATAGAATCAATATAAAAAATTAGGTATAAAATTGAAATAAATATAATCTCTTTAAAAAAGATTTGAGATAATCAAATATTTAAATATGGTAGAGGATAAAAAAGAAGGATTTATACTGGAGTTTAGAAAGTAATAATGAATAGTAGGAAAGATGATAAGTATAGGTTTGTATCCTAAAATAGTATTGACCCAATTAATAAAATATTGTAAAGCATTTAAATTATTATGGATAATTAAATGTTAGAATATAAGAGGTAATAATTATAAAGATTAAAGGAGAATTAAGGATGAAAGCATATAGAATAGAGGAATATGGTGGAGATTTTCAAATGGTAGAGGTAAAAAAGCCTATAATAAAAGAAAATGAAGTTTTGATAAAAGTAAAAGCCGTGTCTCTCAATAGTTCTGATGTGGAGTATTATAGGGGTAAACCAGTTTATATAAGAGCTTGGGGTCTTCGTAAGCCAGGAGTAACTATATTAGGATCGGATATTAGTGGGATAGTGGTAGAAGTAGGAAGAGAGGTGAAAAGTGTAAAAGTTGGAGATGAAATATTTGCAGATAACTTTGATACTTGGGGTGGTTTTGGAGAATATGTAAATATTAAGGAGGATAGATTAGTAAAAAAACCTAAAAAATTAGATTTTGATAAAGCAAGTGCAATTCCTCAAGGAGGAGGAATTGCTTTGCAAAGTTTAAAAATGGTTGATGGAATAAAAGGGAAAGAATTGCTGATAATAGGAGCTGGAGGAGGGACAGGTGTATTTGCAGTACAATTAGCCAAGTTACAAGGAGCATTTGTAACCGGAGTTGATAAAAAAGAAAAGGAAGAAACTCTTAGAGATTTAGGAGTAGATTACTTTGTTGACTATGAAAAAGTAGATTATACAGTTATGAATAAAAAATATGATTTGATAATTGATTTGGTAGGAAGTCATAGTATATGGGCAAATAAAGAGATACTTAAAAGAGAAGGTACTTATAAATTAGTTGGAGGACCCTTTAAAAGAATATTATCTAGTATATTTTTTGGATTTTTAATAAATAGATTTAGTAAGAAGAATATGGGTTTATATATACATAAAATTAACAATATTGATGGAGAATATCTTTGTGAATTATATGTGGAAGGTTTAATTAGCATAGTAATTGACAAAAAGTATCACATAACTAAGGTATTAGAAGGTCTTAAATACTTAGAAAGTGGAAGGAATAAGGGAAAAGTAGTAATAGAATATTAATAAAAAAATAATTGAGAATATTCTTAATTCATTATATAATATATTGATAGGATTTATTGTAGAATAAAAAACTTAACTAGAGATTAAGGATAATTCCCAAAATTATAGGATCTTAAGTTAAATTTAAGAAAGAAATTTCAATAAATTAGGTACTTTTAGCTCATTTTGTATATTTAAATTTAAATAATTTAAAAATTGCTATTATTTAGAAAAGTTTATATTTTACAGTAAAATTTTTATATTAATTCAGTTAGGTGGGGATATGAAGATGAAATTAGAAGATTTGAAAGCATTTATTGAAGATATGTCTAAGGGTGAATTAATGGAAGATATATTAGAATTAGCAAAAAATAATAAAGATATTAGAGAATATTATCTAGATAAGTATTATGAAGGTTATTCAGATTTTTATCTAAGTGATGCAAAAGAAAAAATAAGATTTGAATTTTTCCCCAATAGAGGAGTTGGGAAATTTAACTTTAATGTGATTAAAAAAGTAATAGAAGATTATAGAAGGTTAAGAAGTAGTCCAAGGTGTATAGCAGACCTGATGATGTATGCTGTGGAAAATGGAATAGATTTTACAGTGAAATACGGAGATATAACAGACCAGTTTTATATAAATATGGAAAAACTTTTTGATGAAACTCTCTATTATATTTCTAAAGAGGAACTCGAAAAGAAATTTTTAGCGAGAGCTAGTAAAATAGTTGTTGAAACAGATGGATTTAAAAGAGGTTTTGGAGAAAAAATTAATAAAATTTATATGAAATATTTAGCTGAGTACATGTGATGGAAATATGAGTAGCTTATAGATTATAAATTGGGTAAAAAAAGGTGGAAGGAGTATGGGAAGAATTAGTTTAAAATAATATAGAGGGAAGTTTATAGAAAAAATTGAAAGTGTAGAAGAGTAAGGATTGAAGTAAGCCAAAAGAATATTTGATTTTTAATAAATTCAACCTACTAAATACTAAAATTTCTTATTTTAAATATTAGGAAAAAAAAAGAAAAAAGAGTTGTTCTTTTCGTTAAACAACCCTTTTAAATAGAATATCATATTTTATTTGTTAAAAAATAATTAGTATCATTTTTTAGCTTTTGTGATGAAGACAAAAGTCCTTCAATATTTTTTAATTTACTATTTAGGAAAGACGCAATTTCAGTATTTATATCATAAGTATCATTTATTAATCCCTCAATATGTGTAGAATTATCTGTGATAGTTCTTATAGCAACTAAAACCTCTTCTGTAGAACTTACTTCTTGTTGAATATCAGTTGTAATTAACGAAATTGTAAGGTTATTGTCTTTTATTTGATTTCTAATAACATTTATGGATTCATTGAGAATTTCCATAATATCAGTAGCACTTCTTACATTTTGTTCTACATTAGAATTTGCATTTTTTACAACTCCAATATTATTTCTTATATTATCTATTAAATTTTCAATTAAATTTGTTTCTTTATTTGTTTCTTCTGCTAATTTTCTTATTTCACCAGCAACAACAGCAAAACCCTTTCCAGCTTCTCCAGCTCTAGCAGCTTCAATGGCTGCATTTAGAGCTAATAAATTTGTTTGTTCAGCTATTGTTTTGATAGCAGCAAGCATACTGCCTATATTAGTTGATAAGTTTGTTAAACTTTCAATTTGAAGATTTGTATTTGAAACACTTTCATTAATAACCTCTATTTTATTCATCATATTAATATTTTTGTCATACATTTCTTGGGCTTTTGTAACTGTGTTCCCAAGAGAATTTGATGTACTAAGAGCATTTTCATTGATATTGCTATGATTTACCTTTATTTGTTCTATAGCAGCCAAAGATTGTTGAGTACTGGCAGTTTGGTTCCTAATATCGTCTAAAACTTCCTTCATTTTACTATTTAAATCATTTATACCATAGTCTATCTTTTGCTCTAATTGAGAGTAGGAAGTGGAATTCTTACCATGAACAATATTATTAATGGTATTACTTAATTGTGTATTTTCATCTAATAATCTATCAGCTAATAATTGAATATTATTAATAATTGTAGAAAATTTTTCAACTAAGTTGTTGTAAGCATTTGCTATATTTCCTATTTCATCATTTGATTTAATAATAAGAGTTTCTCTTAAATCTCCTAAAGAAGATTTTTTGAAAACTTCTTCAATTTTTTTTAAAGGTAAGATGATACTTTTATCAATGTAAAAGTAAGTTGTAACAAAAACAAACATAGAAATAATCATGGAAAAAATTTGAATACTTTTCATAAATGATATTTTTGATTCAGAAGTTTCTTGTAAATCAACAACTATAGCGTTTGATTTCTTTAGTAAGTCACCATTATTATTATTTATATAAGTTAAAAATTCTTGATTCAGAGGATTCTTTATTAAAACTTCAATCTTTTCTTTAAATGGAATCCATAAGTTTAGTACATCTTTTGTTAAACTTGATGATATAGAAGGAATGCTTTTTTTCTCTCCACTAGCATCAGTTAAAATTCCGCCATTGTCAAAGGAAGTTATTGTTTCATTAAAAAGTTCAAGAGAGAGAGAAAGTTCATTTAAAATTCCTTCTTTATCTAATCTTGTCTCTTTATTGCTTTCAACTAGAGAAAGGAGAAAGATATTTTTACTAATCCGTTGACTTAACATCCTTTGTCTTCCAGCAACATTTATAAGTAGAGCATCAAATTCTTGTGCTTTTACCGTTTCAAATACAATTAAAATATTAGTGATAATAATCAGTAGTAATAATAAAATTATTGATAAAATTTTAGTTTTTATACCTGTTTTCATTATACCCCTCCTTACAAAAATTTACTTGATAAAGTCAAATTTTCCTTTTTATATTAGTGGTAAAAATTGAAAATTGACAAAAAAATTAATTTTTAGTAAAATAGTTGTAAATACAACTATTTCGGAGGAGCAATGATAAAAAAAGTTGGAATAAGGTTTTGGCAATTGGCTAGAAGAATAGATGCAATTTATAGGTACAAAATGGAAGGGAACTTTATTGCTAGGGGAATGCAAACATATATAATAAAAATCGTAGAAAATCCTGGTATGATTCAAGATGAAATTGGTAAAGTAGTGAAAGTTGATAAGGGAACTTGTGCTAGAGCAATGCAAAGATTATTACAAAAAGGATATATAATAAGGGAGCGGGATGTAGAAGATAAAAGAAAATATAGAGTATATCCTAGTGAAAAAGCTATGGAGGAATACCCAATAATTTTAAAAATATATGAAGAAATAACTGATAAATCAATTGATGGTATTAGTAAAGAAGATGAAGAAAAGTTAGAAGAACTTTTGGATAAGATTTTTAATAATTTAGACCAAGAATATGAAAGGGTAAGGAAATAATATGGGACATAATATGGGAGAAGAAAAGATAGGAAGATTATTATGGAAATTTTCAGTACCAACAATAATTGGAAGTTTGGTTTATGCCCTTTATAATATAGTAGATAGAATTTTTATTGCTAGAGGTACTGGGAGTCTTGGACTTTCTGGTTTAAGTATTTGTTTTCCAATATTTAACATATTTGCAGCTATAGCTATGTTTATATCTGTAGGTGCTCAGGCGAAAATATCTCTAAAATTGGGAGAAGGTAAAAGGGAAGAGGCAAATAAGATATTATCAAGTGTAATAAGTATTTATGCACTAATATCAGTTATTATATATATATTAGGTAAAGTTTATTTGGAAGATTTACTTCTACTCTTTGGAGCAAGTCCTCAAACCCTTCCTTATGCATATGATTATATGATAGTTTTATTACCATTATTATTTTTTATGCTATTTCCCTTTGGAATAAACAGTCTTATCCAAGCGAGTGGAAAACCTAAAATAGCAATGGTAGGGTCATTAATAGGAGCAATAGTAAATATTATACTCGATCCTATATTTATATTTTATCTTGATATGGGAGTTAAAGGAGCAGGATATGCAACAGGAATAGCCAATGTAGTTGCTGCTTTATTTATTTTTTATAATTTGACCATTTCTAAAGATAAAGGATTAGAATTTAAAATTAAATATATGATACCTGAATTTAAATTGATGAAGGAAGTTGCAAATATTGGAATAAGTCCATTTTTACGTAAATTAGCTACTAGTATGACTTTAGTTGTTTTAAATAGATCCTTACTTCTTTATGGAACAGACCTAAGTGTTGGAGCAGTTGGCGTTATAGACACAGTATCAAGTGTAGTATTTATGCTTGTAATGGGAATAAACGAAGGAGCCCAGCCTATTATTGGATATAATTATGGAGCAAAAAACTATGATAGAGTAAAAGAAACACTAATGAAAGCAATGGTAATTTCTACTTTTATAGGTACATTATCCTTGGTAGTTATATATACCTTTCCAAAAGAAATTATTAGTATATTTACAAAAGATGAAGAATTGTTAGAAGAGAGTATTTATGGACTAAAATTATTTTTATTAATGACACCATTGCTTGGATTTCAAACTTTAGGTGTTAACTACTTTCAAGCTGTGGATAAAGCAAAAAAAGCAATATTTTTGAATATATTTAGAAAGGTTATATTAGTAATTCCTATGATAATTATCTTTGGTAAATTATGGGGAAAGGGTGGAGTTTGGATAGCAAATCCAGTAGCAGACTTTTTTGCTGGATTAGTTACATTTGTTTTTCTAGCAAAAGAAGTAAAAGAATTGCTTATATTAGATAGGAAACAGAAAGTAGAAGGATAATAAAAAAAGATTAAGTTTACTTAATCTTTTCTCATATTCTTCCACCAAAAAACACTTCAAAAGTACTATTTTTGGTTCCCATATTTAAAAAATCAACAGGGTAATCTGTTTTGGTACTATTATAATAAGCACCAGTGAAAAATCTTCTAGAGTTATATCCAAAACCAATTTTTAGATTACTCTTACTAATCATATCACTACTTTCATAATCTATGTTATTATAAACATATTCACCCCTCTGGGGGCCTAAACCATAAAAATATACTAAACTTAAGTAGAAGTCTTTTTTGCTAAAGGTATATGCAAAGCCTGGGCCAAGAGCTAAACTGTAAAAATCAACTGAGTTAATAGTATCACCAGCTTTGATAGTTCCAGGTTTGTGATAGACTAAATCATTATTTATCCTGTACCATTCTGGAGATAAGACTAACATAAAAGTTCCATAACTTTTTATCTGTTTTTCATTAAGATTAAATACAGCATCAAAAGAAAACTTTTTACTTAATTTGAAATAGTAATTTAAAGTATATTTATTTGATTCTAAACTTTCATCAAAATCAGGAAATTTTTCAGAATAGAAACCTTTATATCTTTGGAAGTTAAATTCCAAAGCGTGATTTCCAAAATCACTAATAAGAGTCAAATCTTGGTAACTACTTGGTATCATATCTTTCTTCTCATTTGAAAAGCCCGGATCAAATACATATGTCAAACTTAGATTTTTGAAAGTAAATTTTGTAGACAACAGTTTCTTAGTATTAGGTTTGTAAATTAATAGTTCGTCGGAATTATTAGCTCCTAAACTAATATCTAGATTTTGAGATAAGATACCTAAACGTAATATAAAATCATCATTATAGTATTCTACATATTTTTCTCCTAGTTTATTTTTTTTTAAACCTAATAATTCATTTGAAAAAGTTATCTTACTTACTAAAATTAGTAAAAAAAGTATCTTTTTCATTCTACACCACCAACAACCAATTATAACATATTAATATTATTATCGTCATTATAAAAAAAATATTAAGTTATTTTAAATAATGAAAGAAATTCTAAAACTCATTGAAAAAGTACAATAATTATAGGATTTATTTTCTTTTGAAATAATAAATTTTTTTTTTAAATTTAGTAATATAAAAAAATATCTATAAATATTTATTGACACCTTTGAAAAAAAATAGTATTCTTATATCAAATATTTAAAAAGGAGGAAAAACCAATGGTTAGATTTACATGGTGGTGGACAACTGAAAATGCAAAACAACTTAAGCGTGTAAATCAGGTTTGTCCTTTTAGTGTGTAAAAACTTATTGAAAATATTGATAAAGCCTGTTCATTGAACAGGTATTTTTTTTTAAGAAGATAAGTTGGAAAAGTAAAGACTCAAAGACCTGTAAAAAGGTCTTTTTTTATTAATTATATTAAAGAATAAAAAAATAAATATAAAATTCGAAAGGGTGATTAAAATGAAAAAATTGATGATGTTAGCAATAATGTTGGTAGTTGTTTTTGGGTGTAATAAGAAAGAAGGAAAAAAAGAAGTATTAAATATTGGAATTACGCAAATAGTAGAGCATCCATCTCTTGATGAAATTAGACAAGGGATAATTGATACTCTTGAAAAAGAAGGTTTTGTTAATGGAGATAATATAAAAATTAATTTCCAAAATGCTCAAGGGGATATGTCAAATGCACAGCTTATAGCAAAAGAATTTGCAGATAAGGAAGATTTGATTATAGCAATAACTACACCAAGTGCACAATCTAGTTTAAACGTAATAAATAATAAACCTATATTCTTTTCAGCAGTTACAGATCCTATTGCAGCAGGTTTAAGTGGGGCAAATATTACTGGAACTAGTGACGCAACTCCCATAGACAAACAAATTGAGTTAGCAATAGAAATTTTTGGTAAATTAGAAAAAATTGGAATTGTTTATAATTTGGGAGAAGCAAACTCACAGGTACAAATCAATAAAGTAAAAGAGTTAGCAAATGTATATGGTTACGAAGTTACAACAATTGGAATTAATAGTGTTAATGAGTTAAGTCAAGGTATTGATGCTTTGGAAAATGTAGATATAATCTATACTCCAGTGGATAATTTGTTAGCAAGTGGGTACCCATTAATAGTTTCGAAAGCTAAAGAGAGAAATATTCCAGTATTGGGTGCTGTAAGTGACTTTGTTGAAAAAGGTGCATTTGGAACAGAAGGGGTTAATCAATATAAAATTGGAGTACAAACAGCAAATATGATTATTAAATATTTAAATGGTAATGCAAAGATTTCTGATTTGCCCTTTGAAACAATAAAAGACACAGATTTAATATTAAATGCAAGAGTTTTGGAAGAATTGAAGGTAGAATTAAGTGAAGAACTGAAAGCTCGTGCAATAATTATTCAATAACCTTTAACTAAAAATGGCATAGATAATTATGTGGCTTTATAGAGTTTTATAAATTGGATAAATGGTGAAACATAAGTGCGGGGCAAGAGGAAGAAAATTGGAAGGGGGAAAGATAAAAGTTATAAAAGGTTTAGTTTTTTTAATTCTTTTATAGATAAATATAGAGAAATAGAGAAAATTGCTTTTGTAATAAAAAATAAAGAAGAGAAATTAAACTCTTCTTACATCAATCAACACAATTACTATGTTTTCTCTATGCCTCTTCTTTATTTGTTAACTAAATAGCTTGAATTTCAGGGATTTTGCCTTCTTTTTTCATCTTTGAAGCAATATATAAAAATGGTGTATCTGCAGCAGCAA
>CAZFBB010000078.1:0-14120 GCA_964517235.1 uncultured Fusobacteriaceae bacterium | reverse complement strand
TTAGCTTTATTTTTATAGGAGAAGTTTATGATTATACAAAGTTTTATAGCTATCTTAGCTACTTATTGGTTTGGTGTAATATTTAATGTTAGAGGTAAAAAGCTATTATATGCAAGTCTGGGAGGAGGAATTAGCTGGTTAGTTTTTGTTTTTTCCTTAGAATTTAATATAGCAAATGCCTTAGCATACTTTATTGCATCTATTTTTCTTACTATATACGCAGAAATTTTTGCAAGAGTTTTACAAACTCCTGTTACAACAATCTTAGTCCCAGGTTTAATTCCACTAGTACCTGGTGGAGGTATCTTTTATACTATGTTATATACGGTGCAAAACAATACTACCAAAGCTATATTACAAGGTTTAGATACCCTATTTGCTGCTGGTGCCCTTGCTTTTGGAGTTGTCTTTGTATCATCTATAACTAAAATAATAAAGGATATTAAAAGGGGCAAATCCATAAAGGAAATGTAAAACAAATTTTTCTCAGATTGGCCAAAGCCAATCTTTTTTTATCTAAGCAATTTATTTTCTTCTTTCCATCTCCCTTGATTTTTTATTGTACTTATCATATAATTAAGTGTTGTAAAAATGTATAGACTTTAAGGAGAAAGAATGAAGGTTAAAAAAAGATTGTTACTAAATTTATTACTACCTATTACATTAGCCCTAGCACTTATTAATCTATATACACTTAAAATTGTTAATGAAAGGCATAGGGAAATTGCCAATGAAAAAATAAATATTTTAAATGTTAGTCTTCAACAAATCGCACTTGATCCTCTTTGGAAATATGACATCGATGTCTTAAAAGATGCAGTTGATACCTTTGGAAAAAGGGAAGAGATTAGCAAATTGATAGTTTTTAGTGATAGAGATGAAATTCTTGCTAGATATGTTTCAAAAAGTGGCCATGAAAAAGTTTATGAAACTTTTCAATTACCCATGGTCAAATTAGGTAATTATATTGGCTATATTCAAGTGGAGTATTCAGACAAGATAATTGCTCAAACTAGTAGTAAATTAAAAAGAGATTTATATAATATACAAATTGTCTTTATATTGATTTTTATTATTATTATCTCTATTTATTCAAGGAGTATACATAGAGCTCTTCAGAAAATAATTGGGGGAATAAATGAACTATTAAATGAAAATTTAGATTTCAAACTTATACTTAATAGAGAAGATGAATTTCTAATTATTGAAAAAAACTTTAATGACTTAACCAACAAGTTAAAAGAAGATAAAACTAAAGCAAAAAGAAGTATTGAAGAATTTAATAATACTAAGGAAGAATTAGAAGCTGCTTATAATCAAATGATATCTATAAATGGAGTTTTAGAAACTACCCTTAGTAACCTTGAATTATCCGAGGGGAAATATAAAAATATATTTAAATACTCACCTTTTGGCATAGTACTTTATAATATCGAGGGAAATCATATTATTGAATGCAATAATGAATTACTTCGAATATTTGATGTTGAAACCGAGTACAATTTGGAAGATTTTTTTGAAAAAGAAGGAATATCTAGAATTATAAAGAGTCTCTATCATAGTAGGGATATAGAAGACGAGGAATTATATCTATCTCTTGTTAATAAAACAGTTATAGTTTCTGTAATCCCCTTTAAAAATGAAGACAAATACATACAAGTTTTCTTCAAAGATATTACAGAAATCAAAAACCTTCAAATCAAACTACAAAACTACGCAAAAGACCTTGAAAGAGAAGTTGCTCTTCAAACTAGGGATCTTAAAGAAGCCAGTGATAAGATTAAAAATCAGCAACAAAGACTTGTGGAAGATGCCTATAATAAAGGTCTTGTTGAAGTTACTAGTGGTATTATACACAATATTGGAAATATTGTTAATGTAATCAGTTTGAACTTAGATGAATTAAAACAGGCATTTGAAAGTAATGAACAAGTTTTACCAAGATTCTTCGAAGATGTTTTACTCGGAGAACTTGATAAACTAAATAACTTAAATCCAAAACTTCAAAGAGCTCTCGAAGTGATGCCTGATTTATTAAAAGTATATAAGGAGTTTGATATAGCTACAAATAATAAAGTGGAATATCTTTATAAAAAAGTAGATCATTTAAAAGAAATTGTACAGTTACAACAAAACTTTGTAGGTTCGCTAGGAACGGAAGATTACAATGATATAAATCATGTTATAGATGAAGTTTTGGAAATTTATGAATCTTCATTGATAAAAAGAGGAATTCGTATTAACAAAGAATATACTGGTGATTCTGCTTTATTATGCGACAAAGCCCAAATGATACAATTATTTAGTAATTTTATCAAAAATTCCTATGAAGCAATAGAGGAAGCTGACAAAAATGATGGACATATCAATATTAAAACTAAGATAAAAAATGATTATCTCAATATAATAATTGAAGATAACGGTATAGGTATTAGGGAAGAAAGCAAAAATAGATTATTTGAATTTGGTTATTCTACAAAAAAACACATGGGCATAGGGTCTGGTTTTGGACTACATAGTTGTAAAAATGTAGTTGAAAAATACGGTGGTACCATAGAGTACCTATCTGAATTTGGTAAATATACAAAATTCATTATAAACTTCCCTATAGCTAGAAAGGAAGCAGGTTGAAATTTTTAATATATATTCTCATTATTTCTAGTATTTTTGCTAATGATAATGCTTTGATTGCATCTTTTAATACTCTCCACCTTGGCTGGGAAGGGAAAAATTATTATAAACAAGCTGAAGTATTAAAAAACTTTGATATAATAGCCCTCCAAGAAGTTATGAAAAAAGATGGTTTAAAGAGACTTAAAGTGGAACTAGAAAGAATCACAGGTGAAATGTGGGAATACCACATAAGTAAAGAGGGGTTGGGTAGAAGTAGCAGATATAAAGAATACTATGCTTTTATCTATAAAAAAGAAAGAGTCACATTCATAAAGAGTTTAGGAACTTACAAAGAAGTTGAAGATGAGTTTATAAGAGAACCTTATGGTGCTATGTTCAAGATAAACAACTTTGACTTTGTTCTAGTAAATAATCACTCTATCTATGGGGATAGAAAAGCTGACAGGCAAGCTGAAGCCCTTGAGCTTATTAAAGTCTATGAATATTTTCAACAGCTATCAGAAGATGAAAAGGATATAATTATATTAGGCGATTTTAATCTTCCAGCTTATGACGACAGTTTTGCAGATTTATTCAGTAGTCCATATGAGATATTTTATGCTATCGACCCTGTTAATTTAACAACAGTAGGTAAAAGAAGTTTGTCTAATTCATATGATAATATCTTCTACTCATTTCTCTATACCAAGGAATATACAGGACGAAACGGTGTTTTAGACTTTACTTCTTTTAATAAGTACGTAGAAAAATACGGCGATGACAGATTTTTAATTTTGAGAAAGGAATTATCTGACCATCTCCCTGTTTTTATTGAAGTAGATACTAGATATGATGATGATTAAAAAAAGCTGAACCTAATTGGTTCAGCTTTAAATCTATTTATCAAGCATTATTCCTTCTAAAATATCATATTCCGAAACTAACAAAGTCTTTTTTTCAAAATATTTCATTAAATATTTAAGTATGATAGTTCCACCAACAATTACTTCTGCTCTTTTCGGGTCTAAACCTTTTAATAGTCTTCTTTCTTCTACACTTTTTTTCAAAAATAAATCTAAGTTTTTTTCAAGTGCCTCTAATGTTAGTTGATATCCATGAACTTTATTTGTATTATAAACTTCCATTTCTTCCCTTACACTTACTTGAGTTGTAGCCGTTCCTGCTACACCTACTAAAACAAATTTTTTCCCCTTTAAAGATGCTGTTTCTTTAAAAATTTCTTTTATAAACTTTTCAGCTTCTTCCCTCTTACTCACATAGTCTTCTTTTTTTTCTTTATCCAAAAAGAATTTCTCAAGTAATCTTACTGCTCCTATATCAAAACTTTTTATATATTCTATACCACTTCTACTGTTTCCTAATATAACTTCCGTACTTCCACCGCCTATATCAACAAGTAAGATGTTTTCTCCAATAAACGAACTAGCCCCCCTAAATGTATAAGTTCCTTCTTCTTCTCCACTTATACATTCAAGTTTTACGCCAACTTCTCTTCTCATCCTCTCAATAAACTCATCCCTGTTATTTGCATCTCTAGTCGCACTTGTAGCTTTTGCCAAAATTTCTGTTACTCCCATAGAATCAGTTATTTCTTTATATTTTTTAAATGTGATTAAAGCTCTTTCCATAGCACTTTCTAATAAAAACTTGTTTTTATCAACATCTTCACCAAGTTTGATTATCTCTACTTCTTTAAGGTATCTTCTTATAATCTTTTGATTATTTACTTCAGCAATAAATAATCTACAAGTATTTGTACCAAGGTCTATTACTCCACGAACTTTATTTCCTTTTAACTGTTTATAAAAATCCTTTAAATCATCTTCAGAAACATATTGACTATGGGAAGTACCTAAGGTAGAAGAAAACACAAATTTTATCTTTCCATTACTATTTTTTTTATCTCTTTTTAATATTTCTACCATTCTCTCATATGAAAATTTTGGTATACTATAATTTAATTGATATTTATCAAATAAATTTTGCTGTAATTTTATATAATCATCACTTGCTAATCCTAAATATTTAGCCAGTTGAAGGGCAAAATTCATTCCTACAACTACAGCTTCCCCATGTCTATAAACCTTGTAATTTGTAAGACTTTCTATAACATGACCAAAAGAATGACCATAATTTAATTGAGCCCTAAGTCCTTTTTCTCTCTCATCTTCTGAAACTACCATAGCTTTCAATTCAACTGCCCTTTTTATTATTTTATTTGTAACTTTAAGGTCAAGGTTTAGAAACTCTTTAGATTTTTCACTTAATAATTCATAAAAATCTTTATCAAAACACAAAGCTATTTTTAACGTTTCTGCTATTCCTGTCTTTATTTCTCTCTTATCAAGTGTTTTCAAAAAATTTGTATCCATAAAAACCAACTTTGGTTGATAAAAAGCACCTATTAGGTTTTTTCCTCTATAATTAACAGCAACTTTTCCTCCAACACTAGCATCTATTTGAGCAAGTAACGATGTTGGAACTTGGACAAAATCTATACCACGCATATAAGTAGAAGCAATATAACCTGAAAGATCACATACTACTCCTCCACCAAGTGAGATTATTAAACTATCTCTAGTAAACTCATTATCTATAAGTACATCATATACTTTTTTAGCACTTTCAATATTTTTATACTCTTCTCCATCTTCAATTTCAAAATAAACTATATCTCTACCTTTTAAACTTTCTACTACCTTTCTACCATATAATTTACCTACTTTAGTATTGCTAAGAACCAAAATTTTAGAGTAATTACCTATATAATTTCCTAGTTTTTCTATGTTTTCGCCTATAATAACCTCATAAGATTTTTCTCCCAATTCTACCTTCACTTTTTCCATACTACCATCCTCCTATACTACTAGCCTTTTTCTATGTAAATCTTTTTAACTTTATCAGCTACTTCAAAAGTATTTTCATTTATTATATCTACTATATAGTTAGCACTTTTTTCATATAATTCTTGTCTAAAATCAAGATTTGTATTTATTTTTTCCCAAAGTTTATCTCCATCTAAAAGAGGTCTATTTTTACTATTTTTTAATCTTTTATATAAAGTTTTTCTATCTACATTTAAATATATTATTAAACCATCCTTTTGGAGCTCATTTATATTTTCTTTATTTAATATAATTCCACCACCTGTAGAGATGATAACGTTATTCATTTTACTAATTTCTCTACATGCTTCTACTTCCAACTTCCTAAATTCATCTTCACCAAATTTATCGAAGATTTCTCTTATTGACATATTATTTTTTTCTTCAATATAGTAATCTATATCAACTAGCTTCATTTCAAGGGTTTTTTCTAGGTGTCTTCCTATCGTCGATTTTCCCGAACCCATAAAACCAATTAAAACCAAATTCGACTTCATAACCCCTCCTATTTTCCAATATTTCAATTATTATATAATATTTACTTAATAATAGCAATGTTTTACAAAGTTAAAATAATATTAACCTATTCAAATTTTATATATTTTCCATTTGCTCAACTTGTATATTTTCAACAAAAAATCTAAAAAATAAGATGCTCTATCAAACTTTCAATCTTATCTTAATTTTTTATAATTATTCAATAATATTCTACACTGTTCAATTAAAGAGATAACTCATTATGTTTTATAAAATTTTTTTAGAGAAGATTTAAAATTATTTTGTTTTCTTATGGATTTCACAAAATATTAATAAAATAATAATAACCTAAACTAATTCTAAAACTGATTCCAAAATAAATTCTAATTTATTCTTTCTAAAAGAAATATAAAACTAAAGGATTCACCATAAAAAATAGAATAACATTCTTTTTTATTAATTTGGCTTCTTCAATTATTCTTAAATATAAGGTATTCTACTCTATTTATTTTAGTTTACTTATAAGTTCTAATGTGATAAAATTAGTGGTATTATCAAGATTATAGGAGGAAAGATGCAAGAAAAGTTAAATATTTTAAACTTATCTTATGAAAGTTTAGAGAAGGAATTATTACAATTAGGTTTTAAAAAATTCAATGTTAAGCAGATATATGAATGGTTACACGGAAAAATTATTAGAAAGTTTGATGAAATGACTAATATTTCTATTAAAAATAGAACAGTGATTAGTGAAAAATTTTATATACCTTATTTAGAATTACTTGACCACAAAACATCAAAAAAAGATAAAACAGAAAAATTCCTATGGGAACTCGAAGATAAAAACACTATAGAAACTGTTTTATTAAGACATAAAGATAGAAATACCTTATGTATCTCTTCACAAGTTGGATGTCCGGTAAACTGTAGTTTTTGTGCTACTGGTAAGTCAGGTTTTGTTAGAAATTTAGATTTAAGTGAAATACTTAATCAAGTTTATACAATTTGGAGAAGATTAAGTAAAAAAAATGAAAATCTTACAAATATTGTTTTTATGGGTATGGGTGAACCTATGCTAAATTTAAACAATGTTTTAAAAGCTATTGATAATTTTTCATTTGAAAGTGGTATAAATATTTCAAAAAGGAAGATAACTATTAGCACAAGTGGAATTATTCCCGGAATAGAAAAAATAATGGAAGAAAAAGTTCCTGTAGAACTTGCTATTTCATTACATTCAGTATTTGATGATGTAAGAAATTTATTAATTCCCATCAACAAAAGATATCCTGTTGAAGATTTGTATAACACGTTACTTGAATATCAAAAACACAGCAAAAGAAGGATTTCTTTTGAATATACACTTATAAAAGATATAAATACAGGTGCATTAGATATAGAAAAATTAGCTGATTTTCTACATGAATTTGATCATATTCTAAATCTAATTCCATATAATGAAGTAGATGATTTAGAGTATGAAAGACCTCATGAAAAGAAAATAGAAAAAATCTATGATTATTTGAAAAATCAAAGAAAAGTGAACGTTACTTTAAGAAGAGAAAAGGGAAGTGACATAGAGGGAGCTTGTGGACAACTAAGACAAAAAAACAGAAAGGACTAGTTTATGAAAAAGTTAAAAATAACTATTATCTCTTTAATTATTTTCAGTATTTCTTTAGTTGGAGGAATGTCTTTTTATCTAATTTATTCATCTTATGAAAGTTTACCTGATGTTTCAAAATTAGTAGAAGATTATGACCCAATTACACCCTCTATCATCTATGATAGTAAAGGAAATATAATTGATAAAATCTTTACTGAAAATAGAGAAATAGTAGATATTGATGATGTACCAAAACACCTTAAAGATGCTGTATTAGCTATAGAGGACAGAAGATTTATGGAACATTTTGGCTTTGATATTATTAGATTTACAAAATCAGTAGTAACTGCTCCAATCTATATTATTAGAGGAAAAAATGTACACGGTGGTAGTACTATAACTCAACAATTATCAAGAAATGCATTTTTGAACCACGACAGAAAATTAACAAGAAAAATTAAAGAACTAATTATTGCAATTGAAATAGAAAGACGTTATACAAAGGATAAAATTTTAGAAAAATATTTAAATGTTATCTATTTTAACCATGGAGCTTATGGGATACAAACTGCAAGCAAAACGTTTTTTAATAAAAATGTTGAAAAGTTAAATATTGCTGAATCAGCCTTATTAGTTGGTGTTCCTAATAGACCTGGAGCTTATTCTCCCATGAGAAACTTGCCAAATGCAATAAGAAGAAAAAATATAATTATATCTCAAATGTTAAAATATGGCTTTATAAATGAAAAAGAGTATGAAAAAGCCCTAAATCATCAATTTATTTATGAAGATGAAGCAAATGAAGAACAAAAGTATAATCCTTCTATAACTCTTGTTAAAAGAACTGTAGAAAAAAGAAGAGGTGATATTGCTCCTGAATTTGTAGATTTAGTTAGAAAAGAAGTTGAAAGTAAGTTTACTGAAAAGGAAATATATGAAGGTGGATTACAAATATATACTACTCTTGATTTGGATATGCAAAAAGAAGCTGAAAAATCTTTAAGAGAATCTGCTATCTTTAATGCTGATGAAAAGATGAATGGAGCTCTTGTTACAATTGATACCCATACTGGTTATGTGCTCAATATGGTTGGAGGAAGAGAGTATAAAAGTGGAGACTTTAATAGAGCAACTATGTCTGTTAGACAGCCTGGTTCTGCATTTAAACCTTTTGTTTATTTTACTGCATTAGATATGGGATATCCTATGAATATGGTAGTAGAAGATACTCCTATCAATTACGACGATTGGAAACCAAATAACTATGGTGGAATATTTCGAAATAACGTAACTGCACTTGAATCTATTGAAAGATCAATAAATATTAGTTCAATAAAAGTTATGCAAAGAGTGGGAATCAAAAATGTTATTCAAAGAGCTAGACAAGCTGGATTTGAATCAGATATACCTTTTGACCTTACAGCTTCACTTGGTACTATGGTTACTACTCCTTTTGAACTTGCTGTAAGCTATGCTCCATTTTCAAATGGTGGTTACAGAGTTAAGCCAATTTTCATAACTAAAGTTCAAGATAAATATGGTAAAACTGTACTTGAAAATAAAATTGCAAAAGAAAAAGTTTTTGAAGTAAAACCTGTAGCACAAATTAACTTCATGTTACAAGATGTTGTCCAGTTTGGATCAGGTAAAAAATCACAAACATATTATACTAATTCAAATGGACAAAAACTTAAATTACCACAAGGGGGCAAGACTGGAACTACAAATGAATGGCGTAGTGCTTGGTATTCTGGATTCACTCCTGATATGGTAACTACTATTTATCTTGGTTATGATGACAATTCATCTCTTAAAGGAAAACAAACTGGTGGAACTGCTGCTGCTCCAATATGGGGGGATTTATACCAAAGTATCTTAGATAAAGATATATACAGTCCATCTGAAAATTTTGAATTCGTAGATGATTTAGTAAAAGATAAAAGTTTAGTTAAAGAAGTTTTAGATTCACGCAATGGTTTATTAGTAGATAAAGGTAGTTATATTTCAAGGTCTATGCTTCTACCTAGAGAAAAACTTCCTGTTGAACGTGGCGACAAATATAGAAAAGGAATTCGTTCATTCTTTGATGAAAAACTTGTAAAAGAGATGAAGGAAGAATATAGAGAAGTTCAAGAAGAAATTGAAATAGAAGAGAGCATTATGCAAGATGAAAGAAATAGAGAGATTGACGATATTTTAAATGATTTATTTGGAGACTAGTTTAAAACTGAAGGCAAACTTCAGTTTTTTTTTATATTTAGACTTTACCAATCAAATCCATTTTGTTATAATTAACAATATAAATATTTATATATATAATTATAAATTATATATATATTTTATATTGATAAAAAAAATGGAGGGTATTATGAAAACTTATAAGATTGCTGTAATTGGTGGAGATGGAATTGGTCCATCTGTGCTTGATGAAGGAATAAAAGTACTTAAAAAAGTGGAGGAATTAGATGGAACATTTAATTTTAACTTCACTTATTTTCCTTGGGGTTGTGAATACTATCTTAAAGAGGGAAAGATGATGGATGATGATGGAATGGAAAAATTAAAGAAATTTGATGCTATATATCTTGGAGCTGTTGGATTTCCCGGGGTTCCAGACCATATTTCACTTTGGGATTTATTACTCAAAATACGTAAAGGTTTTGACCAATATATTAACATAAGACCAGTTACTCTCCTAAAAGGAGCACCTTGCCCTCTAAAAGATGTAACAAGAGAAGAAATAAATATGTTATTTATAAGAGAAAATTCTGAAGGTGAATATGCAGGTGCTGGTGACTGGTTATTTAGAGGAAAAGAAAATGAAGTAGTCCTTCAAACTGGTATCTTTTCTCGTAAAGGTGTAGAAAGAGTTATTAAATATGCATATGAAATTGCTAAAAAAGAAGGAAAGAGTCTAAGTTCTATTTCAAAGGGAAATGCTTTGAATTATTCTATGGTTTTTTGGGATGAAATTTTCGAAGAAATTGGAAAAGAATATCCAGAAGTCAAAACCTATAGTTATTTAGTAGATGCTGCAGCTATGTTTATGATAAAGGATCCCAAAAGATTTGAAGTAGTTGTTACTTCTAATTTATTTGGAGATATATTAACAGACCTTGGTGCTGCAATAGCTGGAGGCATGGGCTTAGCTGCTGGTGCTAATATAAACCCAGAAAAAAATTACCCTTCTATGTTTGAGCCTATACATGGTTCTGCACCTGATATAGCTCATTTAGCCATAGCCAATCCTTTAGCATCAATATGGTCAGCAAGTCAAATGCTTGATTATTTTGATAAAGAAGATTGGGGTAAAAAAGTTTTAGATGCAATTGAAAGTTTAATGGTTGAAGGAAAAGTATTAACTCCTGATATGAATGGAAAAGCTAAAACTCATGAAGTTGGAGATGCAATTATAGAAATATTAAGTAGATAAATTTATAAAGTATAAGAAATTTTAGTAATCCTTTTAAGACTAAACACAATGAAAAAGTTACTAAGTACATTTCTTATACTTTTTTTATAAAAGATATACTGATATTAATTCTATACAACAATATTTTATTCTTTAAATGAGTTTAATTTCTATAATGGAAAATCTATCGCTAAACTTATACACTTTTCATTAACTCCTTTTTAGATTTTTCTATAAAATCTTTGATTTTAAGTCTATTTAACTAAATTTTGGCGTATAATATAGTATATATATAAGTTAAAAGGGAAGGAGGAGATAGAATGAAGAAAATCATTACTACTATAGCCTTTTTATTATTTTATCTAGGTCTTTTTGGAGTAGAAGAAGTAAGACTAAGAGCACCTCAATCTGAGGCTGATGCAAGCCACTCTTATTTTGTGCAACTACTACAGTTAGCTTTGGATAAAACTGAAGAAGATTACGGAGCTGCTGAAGTTATCATTACAAATTTTAATGTTTCACAAGGTCGAGCTTTACAAGAACTTGAAAGTGGCGTACACATTGATGTTGACTGGGCAGGAACAAATAAAGAAAGGGAAAATATCCTTGAACCAATAAGAGTTCCTTTAATTGGAGGTTTATTAGGTTATAGAATTCCTGTTATACGTACTGAAGATATTGATTTTTTTGAAGGGGTTACAATATTAGAAGATTTGAGACGATTTAAAGCCATACAAGGAAGTCATTGGCCAGATTCTGACATATTGGAAAGTGTAGGACTAAAAATTTTTAGAGTCCCAAAATTTGAAGTAATGTACCCTATGCTCATTAACAAAAGAGTCGATTATTTTCCACGTGGTGTAAATGAAGTTTATGCAGAAGTAGAAACTTATGGGAATGATCTCTTAACAGCCTATGATAAAGTAATAATCGCATACAAATTTCCAATGTATTTTTTTACTAACAAAAATAACAAAGAATTGGCAAAAAGGATAGAAATAGGGCTTATAAAGGCTATCGATGATGGAAGTTTTATAGAGTTTCTTAAGACGCATCCAGCTACGAGAAATATCTTTCCTTTAGAGAGATTCAAGGATTCAAATATCATTTATATAGATAATCCATTTTTACCTGAACTTACTCCTATTAATGAAAAAAAATTATGGATAGAGCTATAGCAGCTTAAAGTCTTTACATTTGTCATTAAAACAGATGACTTTTAAAGGGCTTAATCTAGATATAATGGAACCTGTAAAGTGGATACTTTAATAAAAGAATCCACTCTTTACAGGTTTTTTATTATACTAAAATTAAGCTATTAATTATAAGCAGAGTATATATGAGTAGAAGATACTTTTTTGAAAAAGAAAGAAAAATATTAGAAAAAATAGATTTGTTCCTAATATACTAAAAGCAAAATATTTCATAATATAGATGAATTTAGGGAACTATTTATCAAAGAACATTTTAAAGGAAACTTTCCAAGAATTATCTTTAAAGAGTATGGCTTCGGTATCAGCGTTATTGGGTTAAAAAGAGTTAATATAGCTGGAAAAAGATAGAAAAAAGTATATAAAGAAAAGGATGTAGTAGGTTCTAAAGATTTAAAAAATAATAATAAGTTGAGACCATCTGATAAATAGTTATCCCTAGAGGAAAAGTATAAGAGATTAGAAATGAAAGATAATCCACTTGAAATAGAGAATAAATTACTAAAAAAGTCAGAAGAAACAGAAAAGAGGAAGGAAACAGCAACAAGGAATAGTTCAGATAGTTTAAAAATTTCCTGCACCTTCAATTATTCAAAATTCAATTAATTTTTACTAGTTAAATAGGTAACAGCGACCTGCTACCCAATTAAAGCTATATAAAGGTTTTTGAGAAGGTTTCTTGGGATGTATCAACCCAATGGTTACTATGATGCTATATAGGCAAGCATTACTCACAAGTATGTACCCTGTCTGATACTTCTAGATCTTATTCAGAAACTGAACAGGTTTTATTTAATAGATAGAATTTATCTTTTACTCTTAGTTCAACTTTCTATTTAAGTATTGTAGTGAATATTCTCCAACCTTTTACCTCACCTCAATCCTTAGTTTATGCCTTTCATATTAAAGTCTTCAATTGAAATAGCATAAAAGTAAAGTGGTGTGCTTGACATTACACACCACCTTGTATAATATATTAATTTTTTTTCATGAATTTTTAAGAAAATGTTAGATTGAAATCCTTTTAATTCACCTCCCACTTAAGTAAACTTGGAAGTTTTCTTAAAATAATTTAGATAAATGTATTTAAAAAAATAGTATATTTTTAGAATATTTCCTTGTCACCGTCATCTGCCAATGCCAAACTTTGATAAAAATTTCCAAATAATAAATCCATAAAAAATAGAACAAATGGATAAGTTGACCATTGTAGAGAAATAGGAATTGGAAAAAATACTTTTAAATTAACAATTAACTTTGATAAAAAAATAAGCCACATAAAAAATATTGTAATATTAATGAACAAAATTTTAAAATATTTAATCTTTTTCCCTACCATCAACTTCCTACTTTTTTTAAATATTTCATTAATATCGAAATTAACAGAATCTTGTGCAACATACATAACTTGTGAGTACTCTATCATTTTTATTATACCCGGTATTAAAAACAAAAGTGACCATAAAAAAATTTTTATTGTGTATACTAAATGGACTATTATTAGCTTTAAAAAATTCTTTAATTCAAAAAAATCTAAAATATCTTTTTTATTCCCTTTAGTTATTTCAAATGCTGCTATAGTTAAAATTACATTATAACAGGTTCTTACTAGCCCCAAAACAATATTCTTTTTTGATAAATAAGCCAATACAAATTCCAGTATAAAAAATAAAAATGTCAACTTAAATATTATAATCCAATTTTTTTTTAAATCTTCAATACTTTTTCTTAAAATTTTTCTCATCTTTCCTCCTACTATAAGATTTATTACATAACCTATCTAGATAATTTTAAATCAATTTATTCCTTTCATCTACTCTAATAAGGTAAATTCCATTAGTCCTTGTATGATGTTTATATAGAAACATCATACCCTCCTCTCTTAATTTTTTAAT
>CAZFBB010000077.1:0-14152 GCA_964517235.1 uncultured Fusobacteriaceae bacterium | reverse complement strand
TAAAAAAACAAATAAAACCTTTTTTAAGAAAATTTTATTTGTCTTCAGTCTCAAATGACTGATTAAAAAATCAGTCATTTACCTTCAATTTAAAGTTATCTCAGTATACTTAAAGAATTTCATCTATCATTTTATCTAACTGATTAAAAATTATTGGATACTCTATTTTAGGTTTTTTAAGAAGAAAAACTTCAATACCTAACTCTCTACAAGCTTCTATTTTTTCATGCTCTCCACCACTTTTACCCGATTCTTTCATAAGTAATATATCTATTTTATAATTTTTTAATATACATATATTAAATTCTTTAGAAAATGATCCTTGCATGGCCATAATATTTTTACTTAGAAGTTTTGCTTTTCTACACTTTTCAAGAGCTTCAACCATAGGCAATATTCTTGCAAAAAAATTTTCTTTTTTACTTAAATACTTAAACTTATCTATATTATTACTTCCTAAAGTTGATAATATCTTTCTATCTTCAATATTCAACTCCACTTCTCTAACCATATGACTTAGTTCAGAAAACTCTTTTACTCCTTTATATAACAAGTTTTTTCTTTCATATCTATAATAGGGAATATCTAGTTTTTTAGAAGTTTCTATGGCATTTTTAGATACTTCTACAGCATATGGGTGAGTCAAATCAATTATTTTTTTAATTTGATGAGTTTTTACAAAAGTTATCATATCTTCCAAATTTAATCTTTTTGCTACTACCTTACAATCAAACTCTTTTAAAAGTTCTGCACCATATTCAGTTGCTACACTAACAATAATATTTTTTTTATTTACTTTATTTAAAAAATCTCTAGCATCTTTTGTTCCACCAATTAACCAATACATTAAATCATCTCATATTTATTTTCATAACCTCTTGGGGTTATTATTTTATTATTTTTTATATATGTATCTTTATTTCCAATGATTACAGTAGTTAACATATCTATCTCATATGAGAGCATATTATCTAAGTCGGTAATATAATATTCTTCATCTTTCCTTTTTGCATTTTTTACTATTGCAACTGGTGTATCCCCCTTTTTATACTTTCTCATTATATCCCTTGCAATCTCTATGTTTTTTGTTCTTTTTTTACTTTTTGGATTGTAAAGAGATATGACAAAGTCAGCTTGTGAAGCAAACTTTAACCTCTTTTCTATTAGACTCCATTCAGTCAATAAATTAGACAAAGATATAGTACAACTATCGTGCATAATTGGAGCTCCTACTATTGAAGATGCTATATTAGATGCTGTAATACCCGGTATCACTTCTACTTCTACTTCTTTATCTGCCAATTCCAACATAATACCTGCCATACCATATACACCTGCATCTCCACTGCTAATAAGGGCAACGTCTTTTCCCTCTTTAGCGTATTTCAATACCTCTTTACACCTGTCTATCTCTTTCATCATAGGAAAACTAATTAATTTTTCCTTGCTAAAATAAACAGAAACTAAATCGATATAAGTTTTATAACCTATAATCAAATGAACTTTTTTCATTGTATCATAAGCTTTAAAGGTCATATTATCTTTATTCCCAGGACCTATTCCTACAATATAAACCTTTCCCATTATCCTTCCCCCTCTAAATTTTCTTCATAGATGGAAATTGTAATTCCATTATAATTAAACTTTTCTATTATAAATTGACCATTTTTACTTGAAGCTAAAAAGGCACAAGGAGCTGATACAGCTCTAACACCAATTTGCTCCTTTACAAAATCTGAACCTATAAAATTTTCCTCTACTTTTTTTATTTCAGATTTATCTATAATTTTTAATTCTTTTTCAAAGTGTTTACTAAGCTGAACTAATCCCTTTTCATCCTTTTTTATATCTACTGTAACAAGGTATTTTATAGATTTTTTTGAAAGGTTAAATCTTTCAAAAAGATTATTAAGAACATATAACAAATCTTCAAATTTCGTATCTTTTCTACATCCTATGCCTACAACTAGATTTTTAGGGTATATTTGACTTATTTCAATATTTTCTCTATTTGAAATAATAATAGCTCCAGCAGAATTATCTTTATTATTAATAACCAAATTACTAGGCATTAATAAATTAACTTTTTCATTATTTACTATTAATGATGTTACTTTTGTTGCTTTTTTCAAATCTTTTATTTTACCATTTATTTCCATAGCAATAGTGTCTACTGCTATCTTGTTCGTTATATCAGAAGCTGTAGATATAACTGGAGTTGCACCTATTATTTCACTTATTTTTTTTGCAAGTTTATTTCCTCCTCCCAAATGACCTGAGAGTAGAGAATAGACAAAGTGCCCCCCCTCATCGATAACTACAACAGCTGGATCCTTATCTTTACTTTTTATCAAATCTTTTATTACTCTGACAACAATTCCCGAAGCCATTATAAAAATTAATGAATCATATTTATCAAAAACTTTAGCTAGCTCTTCCTTTAAACTTCCTTCTATGGAAATATTGTCCCTTATATATTTTTTATGACCAAAAAGATCATAAGATGTGGTACTTTTAATCTTTTTACCAAGTTCTAAAGCACCTTTTGTAAGGGTAAAAATAGCACCTCTATTCATCCTTTATACCTTTCCTATATTCGTGACTAAAGTGTTTATCATATAACTTTGATTTTGAATATTTATTGGCCATAAACCATCCAACAAGTATTTGTGCAGTTTTAGTAATATTTACCTCTTTTACCTTTTTCTCTATATCTTCCAAAGTTCCAAAAAGAATCCTTTCATCTTGCCAAGTAGCTTTTTGAACAATAGCAACTGGAGTTTCTTTATCATAGTAATTAAGAAGTTCCAGAACTACCTTATCTATCATATGTATTGAAAGAAAGATAGCCATAGAAGCTTGATGTTTAGCCAGCTCCCTTAATTTTTCCCTTTGAGGAACTGATGTTCTCCCTTCTATTCTGGTTAATATGACAGTTTGACTTACATTTGGCAATGTAAACTCCTTTTTTATAGCTGCAGCTGCAGCAACAAAGGAACTTACACCGGGAATTACTTGAAAATTTATTTTTTTTTCTTCTAAAATATCCATCTGTTCTCTAATGGCTCCATATATACTTGGGTCTCCTGTATGTACTCTTACAACAGATTTCCCCTCTTTTACACCTTTAATCATAAGGTCAATAACTTCCTCAAGATTAAGTAAGGCAGAGTTATATATTTCTGCACTTTTTTTGTAATTTGCAATTATCTCTTTATTAACAAGGGAACCAGCATAGATAATTAAATCAGCTTCTTCTATTAACCTTTTTCCCTTTACAGTTATTAATTCTGGATCACCAGGTCCTGCTCCTACAAAATAAACCATTATTCCCCCCTTTTAAGAATAAGAGTTGAAAAGTAAGTGATATTTTCCCTTGTTAAATCATTAATATCTCTTATTATTTTCTCATCTTTTTTCCCACAATCTACAACTAGATAAAAATTCCTATCATTTCCTGTTATTATTAGAGCTTCCTTTAGTTTTTCCAAAGATCTTGTTACTTTCATAAATACAATATTTTTAGAATTATTTATCTCTTTAACTATATCTACTTTTTTATGAAGAGAGATTATCTTTAAATCTTCATCTCCAAGGACTAGAGGTAGATTGAGTTTTGATGTTATACTAGCAAAAGATGTAATTCCCGGTATAGTCTCAATGGATATCTTGTCTCTTAAAAACTCTAAGATATAAATATAGGTACTATAGGTCATAGGGTCACCTATAGTCAAAAATCCTACTTTTTTTCCTTTTTTAACAAAACCTCTTATAATTTCTGCATTTTCTTTTCTTTTATTATTTATAGCTTCTCTCTCTTTTATCATTGGAAATTCTAAAGAAATTACCTCTACCTCTTTCTTTATATACTCCTTTGCAATTTGATATGCTCTACTTCCCTCTCCTTTTTTTGATTCTGGAATAGCAATTATATCCAAATCTTTTAGAGTATTAATAGCTTTTATTGTCAAAAGTTCAGAATCCCCAACACCAACACCTATTCCATAAAATTTCCCCATTATTCCTTCTCCGCTCTTATAATATAAATTGGATTTTCTCCTATCATCATGTTTTTTTCACCTACTTTTCTATTTCTTGCTACATTGAGGCTTATTACTTCTACTTCCCTATACCTTCTACTTTTTAATTGAGTTAGAGCCAAAGCCATATTTTCTAAAAGAATAAAGTTCAATACTAATACTCCACCTTTTTTAAGATTAATATCTATATAATCAAAAATTTCTATTAAATTCCCTCCAGATCCACCAACAAAAATTTTGTCAAAATCTATATTTGGAAGGTCAAATGGTCCTTTACCAAGTATTAATTCTATATTTTCACAAAAAAACTTCTCTATATTTCTTTCTACTAAATTATATGCTTCTTTTTTATCTTCAATAGAATAAACTTTACGGCAAGCAAATGCCATTGCTATAGTCATAGAACCTGTACCAGCCCCAATATCAAGTGCTATATCATCTTTTTTCAAGCCTAATTTTAAAAGGGAAGATGCTCTTACTTCCTCTTTACTCATAGGAACATTTCCCCTTATAAATTCACTATCTCTTATAAGTATATTAATCACCTCTCTTGTCAATTATAACTACATTAATTTGGAAGTTTTTAATTGAGTCTTTTAAGGTAGAGGGTTTGTAGTATGAAATTTTTTCATTAGTATATGATAAATTTTCTCCAAGGATTATTTTATACTCACAATTATTTTCATAGAGTTTTTGAGCGATTTTTTGAGGATTATTATCTTTATCAGTTAATAAACCAACTAAATCATATTTTTCAAGGGCTTTTATATAATCAAAATCTTTATGATGAAGACTTGCTAATTTTGCATCTTGCCAAGGTTTAGATATTTTACTAAACAAATATTGCATAGAAGAAATTCCAGTAATTACTTCTAATTCACTACTAGCAAAATTTTTATTCATAAATTTCAACATGGAATAAAAGCCAGTATCACCAGAAAGGACTATTAATATTTTTTTATGGTTATTTCTCCTTATAAACTTTACTATCTCCTCTAGCTTTCCATTTATTTCCAATATTTCTTTCATTTCTATCAAGAACCAAATAGATTGGAGGTTTCTCTTAGCTCCAATTACTATATCTGCCTCTTCTATTTTTTTTATTGTAATTGGAAGTATATAATCCTTCGACCCAGGTCCCAACCCTGCTATAACTATTTTATTCATAATATGCACCTATCTTTTCCTTAAAAGAATCTGTACTTTCAAGTTCTCCTTGAGAAAATCCAAAAATTGATACTTCAAATTTTATCCTTCCCTTTGCTCTTTCTTCACATTTAAACTTAATTTTCTCTACTAATATTTTTAAAGTTTCTTTTCTTTTTAAGTACAACAATGCTTCCTCAGTAGTATTTGAATTTAATATTTTAATTATATCTTCCCTGTCTTCTCCAGCAATTACTCCTGCTACTGCCAAGGATTCAAGTCTAGCATCTGCTATTTTACTATGTGTATGAAAGATTCCAGAAGCTACCTTTACTAGTTTGCCAATATGACCTGCTAATATTATCTCTTTTATACCTAGCTTTAGTGCATAATCAATCAAAAAACCAATAAAATTACTACTTACAAAAATATCTTCTTCATTAATTCCCAAATCTATCAAAGACTTCTTTCCAAAATTTCCTGGTGTCATTACAAGTTTTTTTTGCTTAAAGGATAAAACCTCCATTTCAACAGCTAAGGCATCTTTAAAAGCTTCTTCAGACATTGGTTTTATAATACCAGTAGAACCAAGTATCGATATTCCACCAACTATCCCAAGTTTTGGATTAAAAGTTTTCTTTGCTAACTTAACTCCTTCAGGAGCATAAATTTCTATATCAAAACCCCTTTTTTCAACTTCTAAAATAGCCTCTTCTATCATCTTTAATGGAATTGGATTAATGGCCCAATTGCCCACTGGAATCTTCAAACCCTTTTTTGTTACTTTACCTATACCAATACCGCCAAATATATTGATTTTATTATCTTTTCTATAGGATACCTTTGCAAAAATATCTATTCCATTAGTCACATCTGGGTCATCACCAGAATCTTTTTTTATAGAACAACTAACATAATCACTTCCAAATTCTATATTCTCTATAAATAGTTTTAATTTTATATTTGCTGGAGTAATAAGCTCTACAGAATTAATCAATTTTCTACTTTTTAACATTATTCCAGCTGATTTTGCAGCAGCAGTAGCACAAGCTCCTGTAGTATAACCATTTTTAAGTTTTTTCCCATTAACATAACTATAACTTGACATTATTAACTCCTATCCATTAATTGATACAAGATACCGTGCAAAATAGACACTGCTACAGTACTTCCCCCCTTTCTTCCTTCTATAATTATTGATGGCAAATTCATCTTTAAAAGCTCTGCTTTTGACTCTTTTGCTCCAACAAAACCTACAGGAACACCAATTATCAAATGAGGAATAATCCCTCTTTTTTTTATATATTCCATTAATGTATAAAGTGCTGTTGGTGCATTGCCTATAATAAAAATTTTTGTTTCTTTATCTTCCAAAGCTTTTTCCATAGCAACTATAGACCTTGTTACCCCTCTTTCTTTTGCTTCTTTTATTACTTTTTCATCTGAAACTAAAGAGTATGCTTTACAAGATAGTTTCTTTAGGTTTATTTTACTTAGACCATTAACAATCATATTTGTATCACAATATATTTTACAAGAGCTTTTTAATGCCTCTAGCCCTTTTTCTATGGGATTATTTATAAATTTAATAATTTTTGCATAATCAAAATCAGCTGTTGTATGGATTACTCTTTTAACAATAGCTTTCTCTTTTTCATCAAATATATTTATTTTATCTCCCAATTCCTTTGTTATAATTTCAAAGCTCTTTTCTTCTATAACCTTTGGTTTTTTTATATAATTCATAGTAACTCCTAATATTTATCTACTTAAAATTTTTTTAGGATTTTTTCACTTTATTATCTTTCCTTATAAAATTTCTTCTGCTCTTTTTAAAAGTATATCTGCCAAAACTGGTTCTGCGCCTATGGGTTTACCAAAAATAAACTCAATCCCACTATATTTTTTTTCTAAATTTCCAATAATTTCGGGAATATCTTCTCTTATATGTATTCCTTCATATAGAAAAAAAGGTACTATTGCTACTTTTTTTAGTTCCTCATTTTCCTTAAGGATAACTTCCATTACTTCGTCTACAGATGGTGATGCTAATTCCATATGTGCTCCATATACTGGAATTTTTCTTGATTTCTCCCTTACTAATTTAATCACTTCATTAAAATTTTTTTTTGCTTTTTCCGCTCTACTTCCATGACCAACTATCAGTACTATTTTTCCCATCTTTCCTCCTGTTGAAATTTATTTTTTTATTTTTAAATATCCAAACAGGACAGATTATTACCTCTGTACATCAAATCACCTTCCCTCCGAAGTTTGAAAATACTATATTAGGTAAGTCTCCTGGCTTAGCTTCTACCAAAATAATCACCTTCCCAGATATATCCAGTGGTTATTGATTATTTTGTCTACATTACAGTAGCGGGGGCTGCTTTGGTTTTTCACCAAATTCCTTTTTATCTATAGATAGACCTAATACGTTTATAATATTTTATCAAAAATATCTAACAATGTAAAAAATATTATAAAAATATTTTATTCTATCATTTTTACATTAAAGTCAAAAAAATTACTTATATTTTGCTTTTAAAATTAAAATAATATATAAAAAAAAGTAGCTTTCGCTACTTAATCAACTAAACCCCAATCTAAAAGGATAGAATAGATAATGGAAGCTAATCTTATAGAATGATGCCTAACTTCCTTTTTAGAGTTAATTTCAACAACTCTATGCTCCAATAGTTCTACTCCTAATTTGTCTATCTCTTCGTGGTCTATTACTACTTCTTTAACTCCAACATCTTCATATCTTTTTTTAATTTCTTCTGGTATCTTTTCATCATTTACAATTACTGCATCTATAATATTTTGACCTACATGTTTATGAATAGACTTTATATGATCTCCAACTGTATAATCTTTTGTTTCTCCAGGTTGCTCCATTGCATTACAAATGTAGATTTTTTTGGCCTCTGTATTAATAAGGGCATCTTGAATTTTTGGTAGAAGTAAATTTGGAATTATACTTGTATAGAGACTTCCTATTCCAAAAATAATCAAATCAGCTTCCTTTATAGCTTCTACTGCTTCTTCAAGAGGTTTTGGAGCTTCTTTATAATATATTCTTTCTATTTTTTTATTTTCTTTATCAATTTGAGATTCTCCTTCTACTATAGTTCCATCTTCAAATCTTGCAACTAAAGTACAACTTTCATTTGTAAGCGGTATTACTCTCCCTTTTACATTTAGTACTTCTGACAAAGCTTGTACTCCATCAACTATATTTCCAGTTATATTAGTAAGAGCTGTTAAAAGAAGGTTTCCCATAGCATGCCCTTCTAAGCCACCTTCATCAAATCTATATTGCATTAGTTTTTCAACTAAAGGTTCCACTTCACTAAGTGCAACCATAACATTTCTTATATCTCCAGGAGCAGGAATATCATATAAATTACGTAATCTTCCTGTACTTCCTCCGTCATCAGCAACAGTAACTATTGCACTTATTTCTAATGGAAACTTTTTTAACCCCCTTAATAAAACTGATAAACCTGTTCCTCCCCCTATTACTACAATTTTTGCTTCTCTAAACATATTTACCCCTTCGTTTTATATAATAGTAATAAAGTATACCACTTGGATATGAAAAATGAAAGGGTTTAGGCTTTAAAATTTATTCTAAAAGAATTATCTAAGGTCTATGTCAATTGAAACTTCTTAATATAAAATATAATTTGGAGAAGTTGAGAGATTTTCAAGGCATTTATCTAAAAAAGGGATAATTTTACAACTATCCCAATTTACATATCTTTCTATCTAAAAGTTTCTTTTGAGCTTGGTTTCTCGAGTTTAAAAGTACAATTTATTACTATTTGCATATCCACTGTAATCACTTCTATACCAGTCGGTATATTCCCTTCCTTCACTGCTAGCCCATTGGAAAAAATAATTATAAGCCAAGGTAATCTGAACACCTTCAATTGGATATTCAAATGTTCTATATATCTTTACTGCCCATGGTAAACCATTGATATTTTTATAATATCCCTTTATACTTGCCATATCATCACCTGTATTCAACTTGGATAAAGCTCCAAAAGTAGAGGGTTTGTAACCTGGAAGATGCACTTCCCTATCAGTATAATTAAAATGAGAATTAACTCTAACAAAGGGGTTAAAGCTTTGTAAAAAGTCTTGACTATAGGGCACATTAGGTAAAAAATTTATCTTTATAGTATTTTGTATTGGTGTTTTGATATAAGCCTCATAAAAAGTATTAACAAAACCACCGTTTAAAGTAAACAAACTATGTGCATCTTGAAAAACCTTTATTATTGTTGATTCATTGGGATTAAGTCCTGAATTTCCCCTTTCTAAATATACTTCTTTTTCTACTTCTATTCCATTTATCTCTATTGTATCTATATATTTCATAGGAATATCTATTTCGAAGTAGAAGCCATTTCTCTGCGTAGCACCAATTGCCCTCAATTTGCTAGTCAGTGTAAGAGATAATAATTTGTCCAATTCATTTCTCTTTAATGCCAAATTATAATCTATAACCATATCATTAAAATCATAATCTCCTTCATAGGGCCAAAGATCTTCAAATGCAAGTGTGCTATACTGTCCTTGAGACGGTGAGTATTCATAAAAAGCCACTTCTCCTTTTGAACCTACAGTTACATTATTATCTTTCCAGTATTTTATTGTAGATGGTGCTATAGCTGTAAATGGACTTACATCAACTTGAAATATAGCATCGTTAAAATCCTGGTCACAGCTAGACCAAGTTCTAATTATATCTTCAAAAGCCAAAACTATAGTTTCATTTCCATTTGTACTGGCTCCTTCACTACTGTACAACAAAATAGTCTGTTGCATATTATCTACATTAAATTCTTTATTTGAATACTCTACAGTATCTCTTTGAACAAAATTTGTAGGATTTCCACTACCACTATAACTTCCATTTGTTCCCCACCAGTTTCCCAATAAAACCCAAGCAATTCCCTTTCCCTTTGGAAAAATTTTTGTAAATTGACCATTTGTATCTTTATATAACAACTGTACCCTATCTCCTCTTTGGAGGTCTCCTCCACTTCCACCAAAGGATGTGTTAGGAAAAGCTATTATTATCTCTTCACTATTTGGTTTTGTTACTCCTTTATCAATATCATAAGTATAATATGCTAACACATTTTTCCAACCTGCACCTTCATGAATAAAAGTGACCCATGCTTCACCGTCACTTTCAGACAATTCTATATTGTATACTCCATTAATATCAATAAGATCTGGCCTATTTTGGGGTACATTTTGATTTTCTGCTAAAGTGATATTAACTCCCTCTAGAATAACACTATCTACATTTACATTTGTAAAGTCTTTGTAAAGGGGTTTTCCATATGTATTCCATGGACCGAGAGTTTGAAAGTTATTATTAAAACCACTAATATTTTTACTTATTATACTATTAGTATTATATTCAACCAAGCTACCTTCATTAGTATTGTAGTTATAAGTTGCTTTTCCATTTTTTATTTCTAAATACAAATCTTTAACTCCAATAATACCCATAATAGTAATAATGTCCGTACTAGCTTCTACTTCAAACTTTCTAATTAAAATCCCCTCTTCATCAAACTTGTATTCACCTAATTTTTTATTAAGGGGATATTTAAGATTAACTCCATTATCTTTTATTCCTTCACCATATTGATAGAAACCTTCATATACTTCGACAACTTTATTTGAAAATTGACTATTTCCTATTAACTCTAATTCAATATATTTGCTAGTTTCAAAATTGAAATCTTTAGATACATTTAGTTTTTTTATATCACTAATTATCTCTTTATCCCTTTCAACATCACTAGTACTTTTGCTACAAGAAAAAGATATAAACAATAAAAAAAGCAAAAATATGTCTTTCATGTTGTTACCTCCTTGTTTTTATATTATTATCTTTCAAGAATTGAAACAACTGTAAACTATTTAACCAAAATATAAATCTATAACTTTTATGAAACTCTATTAAAAGTTAAATACTTATTTATTGACTTCTTCTAATTTTCAAATTATATTATATGGTAAATTTTTAACAAACAAAAAACTTTTAAAAGTTAATGTAATTATACTTTTCAAATTTAGAAGAGCTTTGGATAAAAAAAGATAAGTTTAGATTTAAATAAGTAAGATAATCAGCCAAAGAAAGATTAAGTAAGTAGAAGAGTAATTTAGTCATTAATCTATTAAGATTATTATAGATAAGCATAAAAGATATTCTATAGTTGAAAAGATAAGAGGTGTGCTATATAACACACCACTATTAATTAAAATTCATCCCAACCATCAATTGCACTTGATTGATTATAACTAGTAACTGTAGACTCAAAGAAGTTCGCTTTTACTTCTCCACTTCCTTCAGTATCAGCTATCTTCTCCAAATGTTTATATGGGTTTGTATCAAAACCTTTATATAAAGGTTTCATACCAAGACTTCTAAGTCTTTGATTTGCTATCCATTTAGTATAAGTCTCTGTACTTTCTTTTGTAATACCAAGTATTTCTTCACCTATTATATGATTTGTCCATTCTATCTCTTGCTTAACAGCTATATCAAACATTTCATATATTAATTTTTCATCAAATATATCCGGTTCTTCTTCTTTTAAGTTTAATATTACATTTTGGAAGAGAACTACATGACTAAGTTCATCTCTATTAATGTATCTAATAATATCTGCTGTTCCTGGCATTAAATTTCTACTTGCCAATAAATAAAAGAAATTAAATCCATTGTAGAAATAGATAGCTTCTAACAAATAATCAGCAATTATTGCCTTTAAGAAGTTTTTCTTACTATCATTATCATGAAAATCCTGATATGCTGCAGCTATGAATTTGATTCTTTCAAATAAAACTTCATCATCTCTCCAAAATTCGTAAATATCATTACGCCTTTCTTTGGGAATTATAGTTTCTATTGTATAAGCGTAACTTTGAGAATGTATCGCTTCTTGATATGTTTGTATAGCAAGTACAAGATTTATCTCAGGGGCTGTAATATACTCGGAAATTTTAGGCACATTATTAGTTTGAATACTATCTAGAAAAACTAAAAATGATAATACTCCATCATAAGCTCTACTCTCTGGTTTTGTAAGCTTTTGATAATCAAGTACATCCATAGTAAGATCTACTTTTTCCGGTATCCAAAAGTTTTCCATCATACTTCTATATAATCTATTTGCCCAAGTATACTTTACATTATTAAGGTTAAAAAGATTTGTTGATTCTCCACCAATAATTCTTCTACCCTTTAATTCATCTGAACCTCTTGGATTAAATAGTAATTTTCTTTGCATTTGTTTTATATCTTCAATTGTCATTTTATCCTCCCTAGATTAAATATGAAAATTATCTAAATATTATCTAATATTGACTTGTTAGTTTGCACAAGAAAAACATTCTTCTTTTTCCGTCATAATATTAGTATTTTTCTGAATAGTTCTTGTGTAATAGATAGTTTTGCAACCTTTTTCCCAAGCTTCGACTAATGTTTCATAGATATCTTTTGCTTTAATATCTAAATTTAAATTATATAATACTTCAAAGCTTATACCTTGATCTATCCATTTTTGAATAGTTGATATTACTTTAACTACTTCCCTTTGATCTAGAGATTTATTCTCCCTATAATACCAAAAAGCTTCTTTTATGTATGGTGGGCAAATAGGTACTGCACCTTTTGCATTTTTATCCATATAAAACTTATTAAATATAGGCATTACGCTCGCACTACACCCCTGTACAAGAGCACTACTAGTATTTGGAGCAATAGCTAATAATTGTGAATTTCTAATTCCCGTAAGTGATACCATATTAATAAGTTCTTTCCATTCCTTTGCCATATCGCTATTTTCATTGTACCAATGTTTATCTTTTCCAAAGAAGATTCCTTTATCCCACTGGCTTCCTTTAAATAATGGGTAAGCTCCCTTATCTTTTGCAATTTCTGCACTTGTTTTTGTTACATGATAAGCGATAAACTCAAATAACTTATCGACTTCCTCTAAAGTTGCTAAATCACCTTTGTATGGCAACTTGTTATATGCAAGATAATCTGCAAGCCCCATAGCTCCAACACCAATAGTTCTGTAGTGGTTATTATGTAAGTTACTTTCTGCAATTGGTGTAGTTGTAAGATCTATTGTATTATCTAAAATACGAACTGCTATTTGGCAAGCTCTTTGTAGTTCCTCTCTATCTATTAATATAGATAAATTTAAAGATACTAAGTTACAAGTGTGTATATATCCACTATCTGATTCTTGTGTTATCTTAGAACTTTTTTCATCTAATTTAACACTTCCAACTTTTGTTGGTGAAAAATTTGAAAATGATTCTTGACACAAATTTCCACTACCAATGATACCATTATGTTGATTTGGGTTCATTCTATTTACTGTATCTTTAAAAAATAAATATGGCATACCTGTTTCTATTTGAGTTTTCATAATACTTTTAAATAGTTTTTTTGCATTAACTTTTCTAACTAATACTAATTCATTATTTTCTTCTAAAGCTTTATATTTTTTTTCGAAATTTTCACCCCAAAGTTCTGCTAAATCAATACCGTATTTAATCTTAACTTCATTAGGATCAAATAAAGTCCACTCTTTATCAGCTTTTACTCTTTCCATAAATAAATCTGGAATAACAACTTGTGGAAAGATATCATAAGCTTTTTTTCTTTGATCTCCATTTTCTGTTTGTAACTCTAAAAAATCTTCTATATCAAGGTGCCAAACATCAAGTGCTGCAGTAACAGCTCCTGCTCTTTTCCCAAGCTGGTTTACAGCTACAGCTGTATCATTTATTATTTTTATCCAAGGGATTACCCCACCACTTGCATTTGGTGTACGTTTTATTTCAGCTCCAGTAGCTCTTATTCTACTTAAATTAACTCCTACTCCTCCACCATTTTTTGATATTTGAGCAAT
>CAZFBB010000076.1:0-14161 GCA_964517235.1 uncultured Fusobacteriaceae bacterium | reverse complement strand
AAATTATCAATTAAAGTTAAAAATTTTTACATGTAAAAATGCCTAGAGAAGGGGTAATTTTACTCTCTAACTATTTTTAATAATTTTTCTGAAACTTAATAAAATCAAAAGGCTAGGATTTATTGATTTATCACTATTAATATAATCTAATTATCATGATTTTTAATAAATTTGCCATGCAAAATTCTCTAATTGGTTGTATAATATAAGTAATTAAATTACAAATAAAAAAATGAAGTTGGATATATATAACGTCTGAAAATAGATATAGAAAGTGATTAGTATGAAATATAATTATGTATGTGGTATTAAAAATGGAAAAATAATAGAGGGAAGTATTAATAAAAATTCTAAAAAAGAAGCTGAATTTTTTCTGACAAATAAAGGTTATAGTATTTTAAAATTAGAAAAGGAAAAAAATAAGTTTAAATTAAAGTCTTCTAAAAATTCTATAATTGTTTTTACTAAAATGTTTTCTTCACTTATAAAATCAGGAATTTCTATTGAAGAAGCTTTAAAAATAATCTATACTCAATCAGAATCAGAAGATTTGAAAGAAATTTTAAAAGGCGTTATAAAAGAAGTTAAATCAGGGAATTCATTAGCTTGTTCATTTAGAAAATATCCAGAATATTTTGATGAATATTATTCTTCCATTGTTGAAGCGGGAGAAAAAAACGGATTTTTATTTGAAACATTTATTAATCTTTATAATTATCTAGTTAATAGAAATAAATTTAAGAAGAAATTAATTGTTAGTTTAACGTATCCTGTTTTTTTAGCTATTTTTTCTTTGATTGTAGTCCTTTTTTTAAGTATGTTTGTTTTACCAGCTTTTTCAAAAATATACGATTCTTTTGATAAAGAACTTCCGCTAATTACAGCTATTATCTTGATATTTTCAAATTTTTTTAAAAGAAATTGGTATATAATGTTATTTTTAATATTAGCTATTGCTTTCTCCTTCTTAAATATATTAGAAGATAAAAAAAATAAATTAAAATTTGACTCAATGTTATTAAATTTAAAAATATTGAAGAAATATATCTATACCAAAAATATATCTTCTTTTTTTACAATATTGTCCCTTTCATTAAAAAGTGGAATGGATATAATAACATCATTAAATATGTCTATAAAGAATATATCTAATTTGAAGATAAAAGAAGATTTAAAAGTTGCTATTAAAGATGTAATAAGGGGAGAAAGTTTGAGTTCAGCTTTAAATAATATTAATTTTCCAGTAATATCAATACAAATGATTGGTGCAGGGGAAAAATCAAATAATCTTGAAGAGATGCTTGATGAAGTAGTGGAAATCTACCAATATGAGTTAGAACATTCATTAAAGATAATAATAGGTTTCTTAGAACCAATAATGATAATTATAATAGGTATTTTTATAGGGACAATAATTTTGGCAATTATTCTTCCTATATTAACTCTCTCTTCTGCAGTAGGATAATCTTTAATTAGAAAGGATTTTTAAAAATGAAAGGATTTACTCTTATTGAATTACTTGTTTCTGTCACTATTATAAGTATTTTAGCTTCTGTTGCTATACCTGTATCAAGAATATCTATTAAGCGTTCTAATGAGTATGAATTAAAGGAAACACTTCGCCACATAAGGAGGAGTATTGATAACTTTAAAGACGATTTTGATGCTGTACCAAGGGAAAAAAGGTATACTGATTCAGATCCTTTTAAGGATATTAGAGAAATTGATTCTACAGGGTATCCAAAATCACTAGAAGAATTAAGAAAATACAAATATATAAGGAAAATTCCTAATGACCCTATGTTAAAGGCAGATTATCAAAATAAAAATGGAAATTGGAATGTTTCTTCTTCTACAGACAATTTTTATTCAGAAAAGACAAATGGAAGGGATGTATATGATGTTTTTTCAAAAAGTGGAGCAAAAGCAATCGATAACACATACTACAAAGACTGGTAAGAAAAAGGAAAGAGGATTTACTTTAATTGAAATAATTATAGTCGTTACAATTTTAAGTATTGTTTCTCTTAGCATTAGACCAATATATACTCAAATAATTGTTAAAAGTAAAGAATCTGCTTTAAAAAATAATCTATACATGATGAGGGAAGCTATTGATTCATATTATATAGATCATATAGATGAGAATAATTCTAATTATTATCCTGAGAAGTTATCAGACCTTGTTACAGAAGAGTATAAATATTTAAGATATATACCAGAAGACCCATTTACAGGTAAAAAAGATTGGATTTTGATTTATGTAGAAACAGATTCTTTAAAAAGAGGAATATACGATATTAAATCAAATTATTCTTCAATTGGAAGTAATGGTATTTCATATAAAGATTGGTAGGTATTTATAATTCCTTTTAATAAAGAGTAAATTAAGGTAATCAAGTATAGTTTTATTTTAATGAGCATAGGAAAGAATTGAAGAGTAAAAAACTCAAAATTTTTGATTATAAGTTATTAAATTTAAAAAATATTTGAATAGGTATAGAAATATTAAAGGTTGTTTTTTTTAAATGTTGATAATAAAAAATTAAGTGTATTTAGTTAAAAATAATAGATTTGTCTATAATATTAGCAAAAGTAAAATAGTTGAAAAAATTAAAAAATAGATTGAAGGGATAATAAAGTCTCTTATAAGTATGAAAAATCAAAAAGAAAGGTAGGTGGAAATCATTATCAATTTTCGAAGGGACAAAATATAGTAAAGCTTGAAGGATAATAAAACTTCTTCACAGAAAATTATTTGATATTAAGAAGAATTATTTATATTAAGTGACTATTATGTAGTGAAAAGTAAATTATCAAAAAGAATTAAAGTTGAAATGCAAGATTTGTTTTTATGACTCTCTGTTATAAAAGTGCTTAGGTTAAAATAGGGTAGTTTAAATAGGAAATTAGGAAAGTTTTACTAGACTTTAGCAGAATTTTGGCAATGATAAAACAAATATGTATGAAGAGCTATTAAAAGAATATAATTTAATCAAGGAGAAAATTGAAATGGGAAAGATAGAATATATAAATAAAGCAATCTATTTAGGTTATGCTTTAGATGCTGTTGATATATCCCAAGAAATTTTCAATGTAGAACTTGATTTTTCTGACAAAAGTATTAAGAATGTAGAAAAGATATTGGGGGTACTTTGTGATTCTCTAAATAAAGTAAAACCCAGTGATGATGATATTTTAGAATATGCAAAAAAGTTTTCGGCATATATAGGTCAAATTATAATAGACAAATGGGGAGGAGAATGGAAGGATGAAAGTGAATATTCAATAAAAAATGGACCAGTTTTAAGAGTGGGAAAAGTAAATGTTTTTTTACTTTCAAAAGTTTATAGGAGAATAATAAATGGCTCAGAGGATAATATTGAATTGTTTTATGAAAGAATTCAATTGGAATTGAGAAGAATGGATAAACATGCAAAAAATTGATACTCGGATATGAAAAAATTAGAAAGGAGAGTAGCTAATGATAATTTTTGGATGGGGAAAAAGAACAGTTAAAGAGCATGGAGAAGCATATCCTGTGAATTGTAGTAATTGTAATAATCAATCTTTTTTTAAATTAGTAAGTACAAAAACTTGATTTACAGTTTTTTTATTCCAATTATTTCATATAAATCAGAAAATCTATTAATTTGTCCAATATGTAGTAATGGGTATGAATTAGATAGGAATAATTTTGAAAAGGCTAAAATGCTTGTTGAATATACAAGGGCATATAAAAGTGATAAAATTACCAAGGAAGAATATAAGTTGTATATGGATGAAGTAGAATTGTTTGGGGAAAATTAAAAATCAAAGTTTTGCTGAGGTAGAAGGAAGTAGAAAGTATGAGGAAAAAAATTAAGAAAAATTATTAATAAAGAACCTATGAAAAAAGCTAGAATTTCTCTAGCTCGTTATTTATAAATCCAACTTTTCTATTATATCTTGAAGAGCAGAATCACTTATTATCTTTACTTCCTTGTACACATATCTATAAGAATCTATAAATATATCTTCCTTATCTATATAGATAGATTCAAAAAAATGGAATCCTAAAGATTTAAGAAAATCTTCTTCTACTTGGCTAAACTCCCTACTAGATACGATAAATTCCTTATTTTTTTCCTTTAAATTATCCTTGTAAAATTCATAAAAATCCTTTTTAACTTTTGTATCTATTAGGTTAATAAGGTTACCACTAATTGTTTCCTTGTTAAAATCAAGAATAAAGATGACGTTGTTATTATATAAAATTTTATTTGCATTTAGGTTAAACATAAATCCTCCTATAGTTCGATATTGTTTTTATAGATACTTTTTGCAATGTTTTTTTTTGACAAAAACTTTGAAAGAAAAATTAAAACCCTATTGTATTTGCCATAAATTCTATACTTTCGACCTTTTTCTATACTTTCAAAAATATCCTTTGCAACTCTATAACTATTCGGAATAGGACCACGTAAAGGACTACTTTTTGGTCGATTTGCTTTTTCCTGAAATTCTGTTTTAGTTTCACCTGGACAATATAGATATATATCTTTATCTTTTGTCTCTTCACTTATTGCAAGGGTAAAATCAATAAGATAGCTTTTGCTAGCACTGTATGTAGCCATAAGTGGAACTGGTTGATAACCAGCTGTACTAGCTATATTTACTATCTTACTTCCTTTTTTTAAGTGATTTATCCCTTCTTTAGTGAGAAGAGTTGGACTAATTGAATTAAGAGTTAGTATTTTTTCGTCTACACAACTTTTATATGAGTTAAAATTTCCATAAATTCCAAAACCTGCATTATTAATGAGTATATCAATATCTTTATGCTTTTCTATTAATTTGCTAATCTTATCTGTTTCTAATAAGTCAAAGATTTCAAGCTCTACAGAAACATTATATTTTTTCTTTATATTATCTCTTATCTCCTCCAATTTCTCTCTTCTTCTAGCAAGGAGAACAAGATTAAAATTATTTTCTGCAAATATATATGCTAAATCCCTACCAATTCCACTACTACTACCGGTTATTAATACTTTTTTCATAATACCTCCATGATTATTATAACTTATTTACAATAGGATTCAAGAGATTTTCTTATATTTTTTCTAGAGAAGTTTATTAAAATATTTAATAAAATTAAGTATTTATTATGCTTTTAAGGTTTTTTTAGAATAAAGAATTTAAAAATTTGTAGTGAAAAGAAAAAGGAGTTAATGAAGATATCAATGAAGACCATAAATTTTTAATAAGATAAATATTTAGTTAGAAGTTATTTAATAGGAAATTTTTTTAAATTATTTTCTTTAATAGGAGGAAAAGAAGATAAAGGAACAAAAATATAAGTATAAGCAAAAAGCTTTATTATATAATATTATTAAAGGGTACAAAAAAGGAGTTGGCAATATGAATATTTTTATAGATATCGATGGTGTACTTTGGAATACGGCAAAAATAATTGTTGAATTATATAATAAAAAATATAAGCATGAGGGTAATTGGTTAGAAGCAAAAGAATGGAATTTTAGTCCGGCTATACCTTATGGTACACCTACAAAAGTAATAGATGATTTATTTGCAAGTAAAGATATATATAAAGGAGATTATACAGTAGAGGGTGCAGTAGAGTATATTAAAAAATTAAATGATGAATTTATTAATGTTTATTTTTGCACAGTTGGGAAAAATATAAATAATTCAGAAAAATTAAAGATGTTAAAAAGGATTATTCCACAAGTAAAGGTAATAACTATTAGTTTTCCTGAAGAAGTAGTTGCTGATAAATCTATGATTAATATGGAGGGAGCTGTTTTTATAGATGACCACTCTAAAAATCTTCTTAGTACCAATGCAAAGTATAAGATATTATTTGAGCCCTATGGGGATAAAAATTGGAATATTGGATGGGATGGAATAAGATTAAAGTCTTGGGTAGAAGTGTATAATTTTGTAAAAACTTTACACCACATAGAAAAAATTACAGATAATACCTATGAAAAACTTGTGCATTGTAGTAATGATAAGGAGATAATTAATTGTTTAAATGAGATAGTAGAGATATCAAAAAAAACATAATAGGGAAATTGAGGTCTATGTTTAAATGTAAACATAGGTCTTTTTTTAAAAAGTGAAGTTTCACTAAAAATTATTATAGAAATGTTAGTTGACTTCCTTAAAAGTTCCTTAAGTATATGGGAAAATTAAAGAAAAAACACTTTCAAGACTATAATATATTGACAAATATTATTATTTGAGATACAGTTTTATAAAGATTAAAATAGGAGGATATATGACAAAAGTAGCCCTTATCCTTATAATTATACTTATTTGTTCACAGTTTATTACCTTATATATATCCTTTTTAATAAAATTTAAGAGGGAGAATCAAGGATCTTTAGAGTTTTTTCTATCTATGTTTACTATTTCAATATATATTAATGGTTATGCTTTTTCTTTGATGGCAAATGATTTGCAGACTCTGATATATTCTTTGAAATTTCAATATTTAGGACTTTCATTTATTTGTTCCTTCTTCTTTTTATTTTCACTTAGGTATGGATTAAAGAAACCACTAAGTAAAAAAATATGGATTTTAACTATGATAACACCAATAATAATACTGTTTTTGGTATTAACTATAGAAAATCATAATCTTTTTTATCTAAATGCTAAACTAAATTGGAATGGATACTTTAATGTGATAAAGTTTGATTTTGGTATTGGTTACATCTTAAATCTTTTTTATCAAATAGGTCTTTCTATTGGTGCCACTGTTTTATTATTTATTAGTATGTTAAAGTGGAATAAAAATCGAAAAAAACAAATTTTGATAATAATATTTAGTGCTATGTTTCCTATTGTAGGAGGCTTTTTTACAGGTTTAGAATTGACCCCTTTAGGCATGGATATACAACCATTTTTACTTACTATTACTGGATTCTTGATAACTTTTGGAGTATTTAAATTAGAACTTTTTGAAATAATACCATTAGCAAGAAAAGTTGTGATTGACTCTATTAAAGAAGGACTTATAGTAATGGATACAAAGGGAAGAGTATTAGATATTAATAAAGAAATAAAAATTAATAAATTAACAGAAAATATAAGAATAGGAGAGTATCTCCCTAATAATTTATCACTATCAAAATCTTTAAAAGATTATTTTGAATTGGACATTAAAGAAAAAAGTGAAATTAAAGAAATAGAGTTTGAAGATAACAAAAGTTATTATCAAGTTAAAATATACCCAATTTTAAAGAGGGGAAATCATATAGAGGCATATGCTTTATTGCTTAGTAATATAACAGAAAAAGTTAATTTAATAAATAAACTTGAATTTCAAGCAAAATTTGACTCTTTAACTAATTTATATAATAGGAGACATATATTAGCTATAGTAGAAGAGCAGATGGAAGTTGCGCTAAATAACCGACTTTCTTTAGGCTTAATTCTTTTAGACATTGATTTTTTTAAAAGGATAAATGACACTTATGGTCATTATGTAGGTGATTTAGTATTAGTTAATCTTTCATTTATACTAAAGGAAAGTATAGGTAAAAATGATTTTGTTGCTAGATTTGGTGGAGAAGAGTTTTTAATTATTTCTCAAAATTCTAATGAAAAAAATATGAAAAATTTGGCAGAAAAAATTAAAGATAGGATAAAAAAAGAGAAATTCTTATATGGAACTAAAGTAATTCCTGTTACAGCAAGTTTTGGAGTCCATGCATCGATAATTGACTTTAATAAATCCTTTAATCAGTTATTACAAAAAGCAGATAATGCTCTTTATTATTCCAAAGAAAATGGAAGGGACAGAATAACTGTTTATAGTAAGATAAAATAACTTAATATTTCAAAATTGTGAATAAAAGACTATTTAGATAAAATAGTAAATTTAATTTTTTAGAAAAGTAAGTATGGTATATTTTTTTATAAGATATCTATAAATATAAAGAATATTAGGTAACGAATGTGAACCAAAAGTTGAAGGAAAGAAAAATTTTGAAAAAACGTCATTACTTTTGTTTTGATACAAAAGTAATACAAAGGATTAGATTATATAACTAAATTATATAGGATAACTCTCTCCTTATTCAATAAAAAATCAAGTAATTATATAAGAAATAACCAACCATTACAGTTATTAAATTTCAAAAATCGTTTTTAAGGAGCTCAAACAGCTCTTAATTCTTAAGGTTCCTTTAGTTATTTCTCTTTAGTTAAAAAAAGACTGAGCATTTTGAAGCTTAGTCCTTTTTATTTCTAATAGGGTTTTGCATCTCTTCTAACTTTAATAGTGCATCAAAGTTAATATGACAATAACCATTTGGATTTTTTTCTAGATACTCCTGATGATATTCTTCTGCACTATAGAATTTATTAAGTAGAGAAATTTCAGTAACAATATTTTTGTCAAATTTTTTTTGTTCTTCATCAAAGGATTTTTTGATAATAGTTAAATCATTTGAATCTATATAATATATTCCAGTTCTATACTGTGTTCCAATGTCTCCCCCTTGTTTATTAAGAGATGTTGGATCTATTACCCTCCAAAAATGTTCTAGAATTTTATCTAAAGAAATTTTATCTTGGTCATATTTCACATAACAAACTTCAGCATGATTAGTCTTTCCAGTACAAACACTCTTATAATCTGGATTGTCAACAGTTCCTTGAGCATATCCGACTTTAGTTTCTACTACTCCTAATACTCTCTTAAAATATGCTTCTACCCCCCAAAAACACCCTCCAGCTAATACAATTTCCTTCATTCCAGATCCCTCCCTTTTCAAGATTATACTATTTTTATAGGCTAAATACTATTTTTTTTATCAAATTAACAAAAGTTAATTTAAATAAAAATTTGATTTACATATACAAAATATGTTATAAGGATAAATGAAATAAATACAAGGGAGTAAAAGATGAAAAAATATACCATAAATGAAGTGGCAAAATTACATAATATATCAAAAAAAACCTTACTTTATTATGAGAAAAAAGAGATTTTTGAACCAGCATTTATTGATAAGGAAAATTTGTATAGATATTATACTTCAAATCAATTTTCCAAATTAAAAACAATATTATCTCTAAAAGATTTGGATACACCCCTTGATGAAATTAAAGATTATTTGGAAAATACTAGCTCTATAAACTCAATAAAATTTATTAAAAAACAAATAGAAAAAATTGAAGAGAAGAAAAAGAGATTATTAGAAATAGAAGAGGCTTTAGTAGATAGATTGGAAGTTTATGAAAAAGCCTATAGTTTAGATAAAAGATATTTAGATTATGTAAATTTTAAAGAGATAAATGAAAGAAAAATATGTTATTTTAAGTGTGAAAACCACCCCCTAGGGGAAGAGGTTCTACTTACTTATAGAAGAGTGATAGAATACCTGAAGAAACATGAAGTAAGACTAAGTAGACACTATGGTGATATTTATTTAAAAGAGGGATTAAATACCGACATTATGTCTAATATCGGGGTATTTTCTCTTATTAATAATAGTGTTTCTTTAAAAAATAATGTAAAAACTCTTCCAAAGGGAAATTATGCATTTATGTATAAATTAGGTGGATACCCTGATTTATCAAAAGCGAAATACTTCCTTAAAGAAATTGAAAATAAAGGGTTTGTAATAGATGGAGATATAATAGCTTTTGCTCTTCTTGACTTTGGTGATACAAAAGATATTAATAAAATGCTTTATGAATTTCAAGTAAAAGTGAAATGATATAAAAATATTATTGACTATAACCTCAGGTAGGAGATTATAATTTGAATATCACAAAAGGATACGTTGGTATGACAAGATTAACGAGATTTGTAGATAGATTAAAATTAGTAGAGCTGATTATAACTTGGAAGTTTAGGAGGGCATATGAAGGTAATAGCATTTGCAGTGAGACAAGATGAACAAGTAGCTTTTGATAAATTTTCAAAAAAATTTGGGATGGTATTAGGATTGGTTCCAGCAAATTTGTCTGAAGAAACTGTTGAAAAAACAAGAGGATTTGATATGGTTTCTTTTGTTGGAAATTGTACAGTCAATAGAAGTGTTTTGGAAAAACTATCTCAGTTTGGAATAAAGTATATAGCAAGTAGAAGTACGGGATATGATAATGTTGACTTAGAAGCAGCAAAAGAATTTGGAATAAATGTAAGTAATACTTTTTATTCGCCAAATTCTGTTGGTGAATTTGCTGTAATGTCTTCTCTTACACTCCTTAGAAATATTCCATACTCATTTAGAAAAGTAGAAAAAAACAACTTTTCATTGAAAGGTTTACAGGGGAGAGAATTACGTAATCAAGTAGTTGGAGTAATTGGAACAGGAAAGATAGGAAGAAGTGCTATAAAGGGATTTAGTGGGTTTGGTTGTGAGATTATTGCTTATGACCCTTATCCATCAGAAGAAGTAAAAGATTTAGTAAGATATGTAAGTCTTGAAGAGCTATTGGCAAAAGCAGACTTAATTACTCTTCATATACCATTAACAAATGATAATAAATATATGATTAATAAAGAAACTATTTCTCAAATGAAAGATGAAGTATTAATAATAAATACTTCTAGAGGTGAGCTAGTAAATACTAGAGACCTTATTGAAGGGCTGAGAAGTGGAAAGGTTGCTGGTGCAGCACTTGATGTAATAGAAGGTGAAAGAGGAATATTACATAATGACTGTTCAGAAAAACCACTGGTACATGATGAATTAGCAATATTGAAAAGTATGCCAAATGTCCAAATTACAGGACACCATGCTTTTTATACACGGCAGGCAGTATCAGATATGGTTGAATTTGCACTTACAAATTTAAATTCATTCTATAATACTGGCGATGCACCAAATGCTCTATTAAAAGCATAAAAGATTATAACTATGCCCTGCTAAATTTTAGTAGGGCATTTTTTACTTAATTTAATTTCTTTCCAAACTTTGACTTATTTTTATTTGGTTTTAAAATTTTAATAATCATAATTGACAATCAAAATTAAATTTTAATTGCATATATTTTTATATTGAATTAAAATTATAGAAAGAATCTTTTAGGTAGAGGGTGAAAGATGGTTTCTCTTGTAATATTCTGGATATTAGTATTTATACTGATAAAATATCTTTTGTCAGAGAAAAAAGAAAAAGACATGTTTTTTGTTAAAAGTGAAAAGAGAGAAAAGAAGCGTAGTATAAATGAAAAAAAATATAATGCTTTTTTATCTAAAAAGGACAAAGAGGAAATTTTGGTAAAATATAAAAATGAATGTTTTAAATGTGGTTCTCAGAAAAACCTTACTTTAGATCATCATATGCCTCTATCTTTGGGATATGGACTAAAAAAGGGAAACATAGTAGTCTTATGTAAAAAGTGTAATAATAAAAAAGGTCATCTTCTACCTTCTGAGTATTATACTTCTAAAGAGATAATGAAACTAAAAACTCTCTATAATATTGATTCACATGAAAGAATAAGAAGATACAATAAGAGAGAATATAAATCTTTACTTAATACTATACAAGATTTAAAGGGTGAAGAAGTAATGTTTTATTATTTAGGAAAAGTAATAAGGGGTCAACTGGTTGGAATAGTAGAAAAAAAAGAGATAGAAATGTATAAAAACAGGGAGAGATTTGTAGAAGTTTTTGAAGAAGATAGTGTAAATTTATATAGACTAAAGGGTATAAAAGAAATTTATATTAATAAAAGGGGATGAGAATATGGCAATATATCGATTGGGTAATGAACCTACTTTTCCACCATCACATTTGGCTGAGAAAGATGGGCTTTTGGCTGTAGGTGGAGAGCTTAATAGTTCTTTTATAATAGAAGCTTATGCAAATGGAATCTTTCCATGGTTTAACGTTGGAGAACCTATATTATGGTGGTCACCTAATCCAAGGTCGGTAATTTTTGTTAAAGATATACACGTGTCAAAATCAATGAAAAAAATATTGAAAAGATTCAATTATTCAGTTAGTTTAGATAGGGATTTTGAGGGGGTAATTAGGAGTTGTAAAAGCATTAGACCAGAAACTTGGATTACAGATGGAATAGAGGATGCTTATGGAGAGCTATTTAAAAAAGGAGTAGCTCATTCGGTAGAAGTTTGGGATGGAGAAGAACTAATTGGGGGTCTTTATGGAATAGCTCTTGGAAGAGTTTTTTATGGTGAATCTATGTTTAGTAAAAAAGCAAATGCGTCGAAAATAGCTCTTATAAAATTCTGTAAGTATCTAGAAAAACTTGGATTTAGAATGATAGATTGTCAAGTTCATAATAATCACCTTGAAAGTATGGGAGCAATAGAAATATCTAGAGATGAATTTTTGAGAATATTAGGTGAAGATATACAGAAAAAAGGATTATATGGTAGATGGAAATTTTTAGATATAAAATAAAAAACCACAGTTAACCTGAAAGAAGCTACACTGCAGTTATATTTTTTCTTCGTCTTTTAACTGAATAAAATACTTAAATTCTTGAGAAAATTTCTTCAGGTTAACATTTTCATTTAAATACTTTATTTTTATAGCTTTTTTAATAGATAAAAATTCATATATACTAACTCTTGCATCACCTAGAACTTCACAATATAAATCACAAATAAATTTTTTTTTGTGATAACCTTTAATTTTGTTAAGATCAATAGGATTAAATTTTATTTCTATCTCTTTGCCTTCAAATTCTTCTAACAATAAACTTTTATAGTATAAGTTTTGGAATCTAATTTCGTTATTGAGTACCTTTCTTTTACTCCTATATTTAACAAGTAAAATGTCCAGTTGGCTGATATCTTCGATTCTTTCAAGTTTTTCTAGGCTATTATACCATTTTTCCTTTTTTTTCAAGTTATATATTCTTTCTATATATTTTTTAAGTAACTTGTTTAATTTGTTCATATTTATGTCTATATCTAAAGTAATTATCACTTCTTTTAAGTAATGATAATTAAAGTCATTAAAAAAATCAAAAAGTTTATTGGTGCTATTTGGGATAAAACTAATCTTTATATTTAATTCATCTTTAATCTCTTCAAGTTTATTTTTATCTGTATATTTTAAATTATTTATAATAAATTCTCTAGGCTTACCATATATAGCCATAGAATAATTTCCATTTTCTAAGATAGCTTCTCTCAGTAATACTAGAGCTTCATCTAAAGTTATCTTGTCAAAAGTAAGATAAAAGCTAGAAATAGCTCTTGAATAGTTATCATAAATAATATTAAGGTAAGGCTTTTTTAATATATCATCTCTTTCATCTAAAAGAAGTAAATCTAGCTGATGGAATTCTAGTTCAAATACATCATTGGAACCCTTTGCTTTGTTGAGATTATCACTTGCATAGTTTTTTATAAAGGGATCTAATTGATTAATTATTCTGTATATAGTATCGTAGCTAATACTTTTTGCTCCGATTTTCTTTAAAAAATTAGTTATATGTTTGTAATAGTCCCAGACCTTCAAATTAGGTTCTTTTTTATATAATTCCTTTATATACTCCATAGTTTCATTATTGACAGATCTGTATGTATGTTTATCTTTTCTCTTGGTTTTTTTAAGACCTTCCGATCCATTTTTTTTATATGAACTTACCCATCTTTTTAAGGTACTATAAGAGATATTCTTTTCCTTGCTAATCTCCTTCAAACTTCTTTCCTTTTTAAGATAAGGTTCAAGTATCATATATCGTTTTTCTGCAAGTATTTCATCTTTATTCTTCATCTATCATACTCCTTATAATCCTACTAATAATATATATAAAAATGCTTCACTTGTCAAACTAGCTTTTGTATGTAACAAGTATGTTAAATTAATAAAAATTATACTTTTAATAAATTGTTGAGAAAATCAACTCCAAAAAGTTTGATTTTATAAAACTAAATCAACACAATAATAGATTTTGTTAACAGAGAGTAAACATTTAATAAAATTTTAACAATTTTTTTACAATTTTTAGGAAAAAAGCTCCAAAATGGCTCAAAGAATTACAAAAAATATTGACAAAAAAAATTTATACGTGTATTATCTTTAATGTAAAGTGGACAATGGTTGCTTTTTATAATTTAGCTTTTCAAAAGAAAGCACTTTGTTTTAAAAGGACGCAGAAAAATAGTAAGTGAAAAAATATTAAAAGTATGCTACAATAAAGATATTGG
>CAZFBB010000075.1:0-14438 GCA_964517235.1 uncultured Fusobacteriaceae bacterium | reverse complement strand
ATCGCATATGCTATTTTATTTTTTGTTTTTTCTGATTTAATTATACAATTCAGGAGTAATAAAAAAGAAGGATAAAGATTGTATTTATCCTTCTTTTCTTCTCATTTTTTCTAATTGACTACCGTGTAGTATCCCAGCTAATTGTATTGACATATAGCTAGGATATGTTATAGTACTATTCCCACTATTTATTCCTAAAAGCTCTTGCTTCCTTTTTGCTTTTTCAGAGTTTAGCTTCTCTTCAAATCTATTGTCACTATCTTCATCTTTTTTACTCTCTTTTTTAGGAGCCTCTTCAAAATTATTATGATTTACAATATTTGTTTTTAAAATTATCATTATTATCACCCAATTTCAATCCACTTTTTTACTTTTATACATTATAAAGAATAAATATGAACTTTTTGTGTAGTTTTATAGAAAAGATGACTTTTTTATTTATACCTTGTATTATATAGATTAAACAAAAAAAAGTCAACAATTTTTATTGGTATTTGAACACAAAATCCTATTAATGTATGAAAATAGTAATTATAATATTTATATTTTATTAACTTAATTTTTAAATTTATAAAAATTGAATAAAAAGAATCAAAAATGACAGATTTCAAAAATAAAAAACTTCCTTAATAATAGTATTTATGATAGAATTACAAAGATTATTTTTTTTAAGGAGTTGAGTAGTGAGTAACAATATTAATGTAAAAAATGAAATTTTAGCAGGTTTAACAGTTGCTTTGGCACTTGTACCAGAAGCAATTGGATTTGCATTTATAGCAAAAGTAGAGCCTTTAGTTGGACTTTATGCAGCAGTATTTTTAGGTCTTTTTACTTCTTTAATAGGGGGCAGACCGGGTATGATATCTGGAGCAACAGGTCCTCTTGCTGTAATGGTAATTGATTTGGTTGCAAATCATGGAGTAGAATATCTATTTGCCTCTGTAATTGTAATGGGAATAATACAAATATTTGCAGGGATATTAAAATTAGGTAAATTTGTAAGAATGATACCCTATCCAGTTATAGTTGGATTTTTGAATGGATTAGCATTTGTAATTTTTAGGGCACAATTTCCACAATTTAAAGTAAATGATTTATGGATGACAGGTAGCCAACTATATATAATGATAGCACTAGTATTTTTAACTATGGCAATAATAAAATGGTTTCCTAAATTAACAAAGGCTGTACCGGCTAGCTTAGTAGCAATTATTGTTCCAACAATTGTAGTAATGGTATTCAGATTAGATACAAAAACTGTAGTAGATATGGCTCCAATTTCGGGGTCATTACCTATGCCTAAAATTCCTGATATACCCTTTAATTTAGAAAGTATAGGAATTGTTTTATCATATGGATTTATGCTTGCAGTAGCGGGGCTTATTAATTCTCTAATGACTATGACAGTGTTAGATGAGATGACTAACACAAGAGGACAAGCCAACAGAGTAGCTCTTAGTCAAGGATTAGCTAATATTATTACCGGTTTATTTGGCGGTATGGGAGGGTGCTCAATGATGGGACAATCTATAATAAATGTAAATTCAGGAGGTAGAAGAAATATATCTGGTATAGTAGCAGGCTTATTTTTATTAAGTTTTATACTTTTTGCTTCACCTATTATAGAAAATATTCCTTTAGCAGCATTAGTTGGAGTTATGTTTATGGTAGTAATTGGAACATTCAAATGGGTTAGTCTTAGCTTCTACGGAAAACTTCCCAAATCAGATGTGATTATAATACTATTAGTTGCTATAATAATGGTGAAAAAGAATTTGGTATATGCAGTTATTGCTGGAGTAGTAATATCTGCACTAAAATTTGCTTGGGAAAAAGGTAAAACAATTTCTTCAAAAAATTTAACAGATGAAAATGGAAGTAAAATATACTTTTTAGATGGTCCACTATTTTTTGGTTCTATACTGTCATTTAAAGATATATTTTCTATCCAAGAAGATCCAGATGATGTAATAATAGATTTTGAAAAATCTAGAGTTTTTGATCATTCAGCAATTGAAGCTATAAACTCTATAACAGAAAAATATAAACAAGCAGGAAAAGTAATACATCTTAGACACCTTAGTCATGATTGCTTAGAGTTATTAAATAATGCAAAAGAAATAATTGAAGTAAATATAAAAGAAGATCCAACATATCATGTTGCAGATGATATGTTGGCAAATTAAAAAAAGATGGCTCAGCCATCTTTTTAAGTTGAAGACAAACAGATAGTTAAAAAAATCATTATTTTTGTATTAAGATAAAAGTATTATAAGGCCTTAGGAGACATAACCGAATATATATGGGATAATTTCTTTCTTAATTCAGTAAAAATTAAGTACTTATATATGAAATAAGATTAAGTAATAATTATAGTCACTAAATTTCAAAAGTTATTCTTTAGGAGTTCAAACAGCTCACAATTTTTAAGTTTTTTTTGTTAAACTTAATTTGAATTTCTTATGTAGGTACACTTAAATAAAAAAATATTACGAATATTCTAATAATCTAAAGATTTAAAATTTTTACTAAGGAAAAAGAATCTTAAAAGATGACAGTATTTTGATTAACTTAAAGTTATGTAAAGTCTATGTAATAATTTCTTAAATTACTTAAATTTGAATTATTTAATTAAAGGGGTAAATTTTAATTTTAATAAATATCTCTTAAAAAACTGTACAAGTTGAGTGATTATATAAATAGAGCTTTTTTTTAATTTATACTTGACATTTTTTTCTCATTGAAATATACTTTAAAAGATTAGTGTTGGTAGCTCAATTGGATAGAGCAACGCCCTCCTAAGGCGTAGGTTATGGGTTCGATTCCCGTCCAGCACACCACAATTTAATAAAAATTCTATGGGGCAGGGTGAAATTCCCGACCGGCAGTTAAAGTCTGCGAGTAATGAAAGTTACAGGAACTGGTGAAATTCCAGTACCGACAGTAAAGTCTGGATAGGAATAGAAGAAGAGTAAGAAATTACTTTATTTTTTGTATGCCCTAAGTTTATGCTTAGGCTTTTTTATTTTTAGAAGTTATATTTAATTCACATTAATAAAATAACAATTATCTTTTGAAAAATTTAAAATTTAATAAAAATTCTATGGGGCAGGGTGAAATTCCCGACCGGCAGTTAAAGTCTGCGAGTAATGAAAGTTACAGGAACTGGTGAAATTCCAGTACCGACAGTAAAGTCTGGATAGGAATAGAAAAAGAGTAAGAAATTACTTTATTTTTTATGTACCCTAGGTTTATACTTGGGGTTCTTTTTATAAAGTAATCTTATGTGTCCTTATAGATTTTAAATAAAAGGAGGATAAATTATGAAAGTATTTGAAGGAAAATTTGAGGGAAAAGGTTTAAAGGTAGCAATAGTAGCTGGAAGGTTTAATGAATTTATTACTAGCAAGTTAGTTGGAGGTGCGATAGATGCACTTAAAAGAAATGGTGTTAGCGAAGAAGACATAAACTTGGCTTGGGTGCCTGGTGCATTTGAAATACCACTAGTAGCTCAAAAACTGGCAAAAAAAAACTATGATGGAATAATTACATTAGGAGCAGTAATTAGAGGGGCAACGCCACATTTTGATTATGTATCCAATGAAGTTACTAAAGGTGTAGCTAGTGTAAGTCTTGAAAGTGGAAAACCAGTTATTTTTGGGGTTTTGACAACAAATACCATTGAAGAAGCCATAGAAAGAGCAGGAACAAAAGCAGGAAATAAAGGTTTTGAAGCAGGTATGTGCCTTATAGAAATGATAAATTTATTAGGTGAAATCTGATGGAAAAATATATGTATGAAGCTATAGAGCTGGCTAAAAAAGGTATAGGAAGGGTAAACCCAAATCCTTTAGTTGGGGCTTTAATCGTAAAAGAGGGGAAAATAGTTGGGAGAGGTTATCATAGAGAGTATGGAGGGAAACATGCAGAAGTATTTGCACTTGAAGAAGCGGGTGAGTTGGCTAATGGTGCTATACTTTATGTAACATTAGAACCATGTTCTCACTATGGAAAAACTCCACCTTGTACTAAACTTATAATAAAAAAAAGTATAAAAAAAGTAATTATAGGAATCGTTGACCCAAACCCATTTGTTAGTGGAAGGGGAATAGATGAACTTAGGAATAGTGGGATAGAAGTAGAAGTTGGTATGTGCAAAAAAGAAATTATTAAACTAAATAGAGTTTTTTTGCATTATATAAAAAAAAATGAACCACTCTTCTACCTTAAAACAGCCATATGCCTAGATGGATATATTGCTACTCATAATGGAAGTAGCAAATGGATAAGTAATACATCAGCAAGAGCCTATGTACAAAATTTAAGAAATGAGTTTATGGCTATTTTAGTAGGTGTAGAAACTATTAATATAGACAATTCAAGTTTGTTAACAAATGTGAAAAATGGAAGAAATCCAATACGTATAGTACTTGATCCATATTTAAGAATAAATATAAATAGTAATTTTATTAAATATGGTCAAAAAGACAATAAAAGTTTTTTAATTACTAGTGAAAAAGAAAGAGAAAAAAGTAGGTCTCTTGAAAAATTTGGAATTAATTTTATATACCTACCCAATAGAGAATTTAGTGTTTTTCATATAAAAAGAGAACTATATAAATTAGGAATAGATAGTGTGTTAGTAGAAGGTGGAAGGAGAGTAATTAGTACTTTTTTAAAAGAAGGTGGAATAGATATGGGAAGTATATTTATTGCTCCAAAAATATTAGGTGATAAAAGAAGTATATCTATAGTAGAAGGTAGGAAAATAGACAATCTTAATGAAGGTATAGATTTTACCAATGTAAAGTATGAAATTTTTGGTGATAATATTTTTATGCACTTTGGAGGTATTAAATGTTTACAGGATTAGTAGAAGAAATAGGAAGCATAAGTGAAATTGAAAAAAGAGAGGATTCACTTAGGTTAAAAATAAAGTGTCAAAAAGTTTTAGAAAAAGCAAAAATAGGCGATAGTATATGTACAAATGGAGTTTGCCTCACTGCTATTTTGATAAATAATGGATATTTTATTGCAGATATAATGAATGAAAGTGTTAAGAGAACTAATCTAAAATATTTAAAAAATGATTCAAAGGTAAATTTAGAAAAATCTCTTTGTTTAGATACACCTTTGGGAGGACATTTGGTTACAGGTGATGTAGATTGTTGTGGAGAGATTATTAGTATAAAACGAGTAGGAATTGCAAAAATATTTAAAATAACTTTTGATAAAAATTATGGAAAATATATAGTAGAAAAGGGAAGAATCAGTCTTGATGGAGCAAGTCTTACTATTTGTGACTTTGGAAGAGATTGGATTGAAGTTAGTTTAATTCCCCATAGTCAAAAAAAGGTGATATTAGGAGAGAAACAAGTAGGATATAAAGTGAATATAGAATTTGATTTGATTGGAAAATATATAGAAAGAATAATTAACTTTGATAAACAAATAGAAGATGGCCTTACTATGGAAAAATTAGGAAAATATGGATTTCTGTAAAGGAGTATAATATGTTTGATAAGATAGAAGATGGTATTAGAGATATAAAAGCTGGGAAGATGGTAGTTGTAGTAGATGATGAAAATAGAGAAAATGAGGGAGATCTTATTATGGCTAGTGAATTGGCCACTTATGATGCAATAAATTTTATGACTAAAGAAGCTAGAGGTCTTATTTGTGTAACTATTACTAAAGAAAGAAGCAAAAAACTTAATCTCAGGCAAATGGTAGATAAAAATACTGATAGCCATGGGACAGCATTTACTGTATCTGTAGATCATATAAAGACAAGTACAGGTATTAGTATTGCTGATAGGTTAAAGACTATATTAGCACTAGGAAGTGAAAGGGTAGAAGAGTTTAAAAAACCTGGTCATATATTTCCACTGGTAGCAAAAGAAAAGGGAGTATTGGAAAGAGAGGGGCATACAGAAGCAAGCGTAGACCTTGCCATGCTTGCAGGGCTTAATCCAAGTGGTGTAATTTGTGAGATATTAAATGAAGATGGTACTATGGCAAGATTGCCGGAGCTTTTAGAATTTGCAAAAAAAAATGACTTAAAGTTAATTTCCATTAAAGACTTAATTAAATATAGAAGGAAAAATACACTTAGATTAGTAAGTGAAGCCAATATGCCTACAGAATTTGGAAACTTTCTACTTAAGGCGTATGAAAATGATATGGATAAAAAGGAGCACATGGCTATAGTAAAAGGTAGTGTAAAGGGAAAAGAAGGTGTAAAAGTTCGTATACATTCAGAATGTTTTACTGGAGATATACTTGGAAGTCTTAGGTGTGATTGTGGAAATCAATTGAAAGAAGCTATGAAAAGGATAGAAAAAGAAGGTGAAGGACTAATTATTTATATGCGTCAAGAAGGTCGGGGAATAGGCATATATAATAAATTAAAAGCATATAGACTTCAAGATGAAGGTTATGATACTGTAGAAGCTAATTTGCACTTAGGTTTTGATTCGGATCTTCGTGATTATTATCTTGCAAGTGCTATTATTAAAGATTTGGGAATAAAAAGTATAAAGCTTATTACTAATAATCCAAGTAAAATAAATGGGCTTAGGAAGTATGGCGTAGAAGTAGAAGAACGAGAAGGAATATATACAAAGTTAAATAGTAAAAATAAAAAATATTTTGAAACTAAAATAGAAAAAATGGAGCATTTTTCAAGATAAACTATGAAAATTTCTTTTAATGATATATAATTAATTGAAGAATGTTATTTTTATAGAATACTAAATTCAAACTGTCTCTTAAAAAAGTATTAACTTAAAAAATCATTTATTTCCTGAATTTTATAATTAAATCAGAAAAAACAAAAGTTGATACAAAATGATTCTTTTAAGAAGGAATTAATTGTATTTTAAGTTTAAACTTGAATTTTACTAAGATACAAAGAAAGAATATGTTGAATTTGTTAAATAGATTAATAATTTTAAAGTGAAAAAATTATTAACAATCGATAATTTTAGGATGAAGATTTTATTTTTATGTATAAGTGTATTTTTATTATGCGACATATGGAAAAATTTCTTGTAAATGTCTGTATTGTAGGTTATAATATTTTGAATTTTTCTTAAAGGAGTAATTAATGAAAAAAAAATCAAGTTTATTTATGTTAAACCTATATTTTTTAATATTAGTAATCATCTTTTCACTTTTTTTATTATTTTATGTGAAAAAAAATCAGCATATATTTATAGACTCTTTTCATAAAAATCAAAGTAGCATATTAAAAAATACTATGAATGTTTATGTGAAGTATTTTAGGAAGTCTTTTGAAGAAGTATTTGCTAATATATACAAAGATATAAATATAGACAATATAGAGGAAAAGAAGGAATATTACTTAGAAACTTGGAAAGAATATCAAAGTTTAAATAAGGACATTACTTGGATATATGTAGGTTATGGTAAAAATGATATACTAATAACGAAAAAATGGCAAAAACCAGATGATTATAATTTATCAAGTAGGCTGTGGTATCAATTGGGTCTAGTAAGTCCAGATGAAATTCAATGGTCAAACCCTTATAGGGGGCCTACTACTAATGTGATGACCCTCTCACTAGTAAAAGGCATAAGAGGAAGTGACGATAAAGTGAAGGGAGTATTAGGTGTAGATATGAGCCTTGCTACATTAAATAGGGCTATGGAAGAGGTAGAAGTGCCAAAGGAGAGTACATTACTTCTACTAAATGAGAATAATAAGCTCCTAGCATATGTAGGTATAAAAAATGATAATGAAGATTTTAAAAGTAAGCCTTGGTACAAGCAAGTTTTAACAGCCAATGAAGGATATTTAGAAACTGATAATGGTAATCTTATAGATTTTCATACAGACCCTATAACTAATTGGAAATTAATAAGCATAACTCCTAAAAAATCTTTGGATAAATATATTATGGAGTTAAAGTCAGTAAACATAACATTCTTAATATTGATTATAATTTTAATTTTTATTACTTATGAAGTTCAAGTGTATAAAATAAATAAACGTAATGTAGAACTTATAAATCACATAAAAGAGTTACGTGGAGATGGGATTTTAAAAGTTAAGGAAAAATTAAATATAAAAAGAAAGTCTGAAGGATTTTACTCTAATGTTTATGAAGAAATACATAACCTTGCTTTAACAATAGAAAAGTTTCAGAAAGAACTTGAATTAGATCAAGAAAGTTCTCTTTATAGAAAAAATTACTTTGAAAAAAATAAAGATTCCTTTAATTCAGAGAATTATGAATTAATCTTGTTTAGGTATATAAACTTACAAGAGTTAGTAAACAACTATGGAAGTGGAGTATTAGAACTTGTGTTAAAAAGAGGTGGATTAGTCCTTAAAAATAGGCTTTCTCAAGGTGAAGTAGCAATTAGATATAGTATGGATACCTTGGCTATGGTTGTAAAAACAGACAACAAAATTGATGTAGAAGAAATAATAAAAGAAATAGAAGAATATAAATGGAAATTAACCAACCTTAATGTAAAGGTAGAAGTTATATATAGAGCAATAAAGGAGTAGAAGTACTCCTTTTTTTAATCAAAATTAATACCAAATTAGAATTGTCTAAATAAAGGGTTATAGATGAAAAAATATTGAAATTTTCTTGATTTCAGAGCATTTAAATAGGCTAATCTTAAAAAGTATAGAGTTATTTAAGGTTTATAAATAAATATATTTATTTTGTATTTAAAGTTAAATCTTTTATTTGAACTATAATATCTCTTAAAAAAATCATTTTTAAAACTGTTAAAATAGGTTATTTAAAAATAAAGTTCTTATTTACTTTTACTTTTATTCTTTCTCCATTGTACACAATGGGCTCAAAGCTCCATAACTCTAGTGCTTTCTTAACTTCTTCCTCAAATTCTTTTGGATTTGTATTTAATAATTTGATATTTTCTACTTTTCCAGAGGTATTTATTATAAAGGAAGTTTCAATAACGAGTCCTCTACGCAAACGTACTCTTCTAAAATTTTTTGGATAGACAGGTTGTGGATTTTCTTTGAAAGTAAGGTTTATACCATCAATGTTAGAGTTAATAGCAATAAAACTCCCATCTACATCACGCAAAAAATCTTTGCTGTGTTCAAAAGAATTTTTTATGATTTTATTATCAATTACTTTTATTTCTTTGTGGCTTATTTTCATATTATTTAGTGGAATATCTTCTTTGCTAATAACCTCTTGTTTTTTTATTTCTTTTTCTTTAACTATTCTTTTACTGTTCTTATCTGTTGTTAAAATTTCCTCAGTTAAATTCTTCATTATAGCTAGATTGTTTTCTTTTTTCTCCTGTACTTTTTTTTCATGGACAAAATTGGATTCTTTATTTATTTTTAAATTTTCAGCTAAATGATTTTTTTTAACTTCATTCCTTTCTATTTTTACTAGTACTTCTTTTTTTAAATCTAAGTTTTTTCTATAAAAGACTAAATTACTTTTAATATTTTCTTTTTTCATTATTTTATTAGTTGTTTTTTTTGCAGAAAAAGAAATTAAGATAATTAAGTGTACTATTATAGAAATCAATATAGCTCTAAACATTAATTTTCCTCCATTTAATTATTTTATCATCCTGTGCAGATACTGTAAAGATAAAGTTGATTTTAGTTGAAAAATTCATTGAAAAAGGTTAGAATAAACAGTAAAATTATTAAATTAATAAATTTTAAAGGAATTTTTGGGAGTTTAGATGAAAAAAGTGCTGGGATTATCATTTGTATCAATGGCTTTGTATAGTCAAAATTTGGTATTACCTACTTCATACATTAATAATGATATAGTTGAAGAAAGTAATATAACAAAAAATATAAGCAGAATAGAAGTAGAAAAAAATAGTTCCAAAAGATTTAAGAGTCTTATTAAAGAAATTGGAAATATTGAAATTAGAGGAAATAAGATAGATATAAGAGGAATGGGGGAAGGTATAAATACTAAATTTTATCTTGATAATATCCCATTGAATTCCTTTGATATGCCATTATCCAAATTAAATTATATTAATATGGGAGAAATAGAAGAAATAGAGATTTTATATGGTGCTGGATCTGTGCTTTATGGTAATGGTGCTGTAGGTGGAGTTATTAGTGTTAAAAGAAATTCTTTTGAAAGTTTAGATATAAACAATAATATTTCATATACAAAAAATTCATTTAATGGAAATATACTTGAATTCTCTGGGGGAACTTATTTGTTTAATGAAAAAGTAACTTTTCAAACTAACTATTTAAAAAAAGAAATGGAAAGTTATGGAAAAAATGATTATGAAGAAGTGGAAAAGTTTGAATTAATAACTAGGTATATATTAAATCCTTATGAAATATATACTTTGTCCTTATCAAATATAGGTTCTGAATTTGAATTGCCTAAATATATTAAGACAAATTACTATAAACAAGATAATTTCTATTTGGATGATTTTATTAAAATAGATGAAAATAATTATTTTTTTTCATATAAAAATACTTATGATTCTCACCTGAATTTTTTCTTTGATGGATCTTATAGTGAAAAAGATTACTTTAATCAAAATAACTTTGAAAAAGGAAGTATTAGGATTGTAGAAGATTATAGTTTTTTTCTAAGACCTAAGTTGATTTATTACTATGGCTTTGCCAGTAATTTAATTTTGGCCTATGATTTTTCCGTAGAAAAAAATAATATAGAACAAAAAAGTAACGGACTTTATATAAGTGAAAATAATAAAAATTCAAATGCACTATATTTTTATAATACCTATGCTATTGATTTAATTGATTTAATTGGTGGTTTTAGATATGAACAAAATAAATATAATGTAAGTGGAAGAGAAGAAGTTTTTAGCAATACTGCATTTGATATAGGAGGTAAATATTATTACGGAGTAGAAGGTAATATATTTATTAATTTTTCTACTGCGTTTAGAACACCTAATATGAATGAACTTTCTTATACTTCTACTTCACTAAAATCTCAAAAATCATACAATTTTGATTTGGGTATAAATGAAAAGAGGGGGAATAATCTAATATCAATAGTTTTTTTTACTATAGTTACAGAAGATGAGATTTTTTATAATCCTGTTGGTAATGATGGTCATGGAATAAATGTAAATATGCAAGGAAAAAATCTCAGAGTTGGTTTAGAGTATATTAATGAGAGAAAGTACGACAAAGTAACTTTGAAGGATTCAATTATGCTTATTGATACAAGAGTATTAGATGGTAAATATAGAGGGAAAAGCGTACCAGGAGTTGCACCTATTACCTATAAATTTTATGGAAATTATAAATTAAATGATAATTTTGAGTTTTGGCTTAATGGAAAGTATACAAATAGTTATTATCACTATGGTGATTATGAAAATTTTTATGATAAAATAAAATATTCTGTCCTCTTTGACCTAGGGTTAGATTATAATTACCAAAAGTACAAAATATTTGGAGGTATAGATAATATAACAAATGAATTATATTATGATTATGCTGGTTATGCTAGTGGGAGTAGCTATTATTACACAGCCCAAGGTAGAAGGTATTATATAGGATTAAAAGTATCCTTTTAGGAGAAAAAGAATTTCAGTAAAATGGCTGTCTAAAAGTCAGCCATTTAATTTCTAATTTACCTAACATAACTCGGATAAATAATATATTTATCTATAGTAAATCAAAATCTATTTTGTTCAAAATATCTTTAAGTTTTAGCAATTCCTCTTTAGTAAAAGTAAGCCCTTTCCCCATCTTTTTATAATTAGAATCCCAGTCTCTAATGTCTGCTTTTGCAGGTCTATCATTCCAACTAACTAAATTAATTTCTTTTGCCCATCCTTTTGAATTAGAACTTAAAGTTCCTAAGTTTTTTTTAATTTCAAATTTAATTTCAGCCATCTTCCCCTCCTTTTTTCTGACTTAAATATACATTATTAATCTTTAATTGTCAATTTAATAAAGGGGAAATCTTCTATACCTATCAATTTGAGAATCTATTGTATAAAAATTAAAATTTTTACTATAAAATGGTAAAATAAAAACAAAAAATTTATTTTTACTAAGTAAGGAAGGGATTATTCCATATAGATTTACTTATGTATCCTAAAATCTTGTTTTTAGTATATAAAGTATTAATTTTTAAAATTATTTTACAGAATTTTTTAGTTCATTAACATTTAACATGAATTTTTTTATTATATCAAGAGATGATATAGGAAATAAATATCGATTAAGAGGGAAGATAATAGAAAAACTAAGGATATCCTTGAGTGTAATGAAGCTCTTAATCTAGTATTAAGAGCCACTTAGAAAGCAATCTATCTCCAGAAGTTATTTTTGAAAGACAGTATTATTTCAAGTATATATAGAGGAATAAAAACTGGTATTTTAGAAGTTAGTCCAAAGGTGGGATTAAAAAAAAAATGAATAAAAGATTGGAGTAGCTAGAAAAAGAAAGAAAAAATATAGAAAAGTTATTAATAATTATAAAAGAGAAAAGAGAAAAGGTCGATTATTAAAGTAGAAGAATTTTATATGTAAAAAACATATTGTTTTGGTATAAAATTTACATATATTTCTGATAGATATAGAAAGGAGTATGTTGAGATAGATATTTTATATGTTAAGTGCATTTAAAAAAGATAACTTGAAATGATTATTTTCATAAGGAAATATATTATTTAGGTAGTTAAAAAAAAATATGAAGTAGTAGAGTAATTGAAAATTTAAATATACAATGTATGGAAGGTGGTTTTATGATTCGAAAGTTAGAAGAGTACGCAAAATTAATGATTTTTTTAGCAGTAATAGATATAGTATGTTTAGTTAGCTTTCCAAGGTTTGGGCTTAGCTTTTTTTATCTGTTATCTCTTATTTTTCTTAATTTAATTAGTACTTATGTAAGTTATTTGTATTTGAAAGAAAAAGAGTCACATATGTATTATATACTATTGGTTCCTATAACTATGCCATTAGGAATGCTTTTTATTCTAATAAAAAAAGGGAAAAATAGCATAAAACCTTATTAGTTGCACAAGTAAATTATTTTTAGTAATGATTTTTTATCGTGTATATATTAAGAAAAACTTTTTACAACATATTAAGAAATGATATATAAATAAGTAAATTATGTGAAATTAAAGTTACTAATTTTTGAATGGATAGAAATTTAATATAATTGAAGAGGAAGTAATAATAAATTTTCTATAAAATTTGAAAATAAATAGTATAAATATGAAAAAAATTTTAAAATAGAATAAAAAAACAATTTTGCAAAAAAAAGACAACATTATTATATAAATAAGGTATAATATTCCCACAACAAAGGAGGACATATGAAAAAGATACTACTTTTTTTAATGCTGTTTAACATATTGCTTGGAAATAAAGTAAAATTGATTGAGAAAGAAGGAAAGTTTTATAAAGAAGGAAAACTTTTTACTGGAGTAAAAGTAGATGAAGAAAGAAAAAAAACTGCTTCTAACTTTGAATATTCAGATACTATATATACATATGAAGAGGGAACATTGGTAAAAAGAAAGAAAGTTGTTTACGAAGAAAGAATGATGGGATTAACTAATGAATTTTTGGTGGATCAAGTAACTGCTATTTATAATTGGGATTATAAAAAAAAAATTATTTATTATCAAAAATTTTTAGATGGTTTATTAGTAAATGAAGGTGCATATGATTTTACATATAGAAAAATAGGGGTGTGGAAGGAATATATAGAAGGGGAGTTATTAGCGTCAACTTTTGATTATGATATGTATAATATTTATATTGATTCAAAAGAAGAAGGAAATTATACGATTAATCAAAAAGAATGGGATAAATTTGATAAGAATATTAAATATAAAAAATTTATTAAGTACTTTAATGAAAACGAAGAAGAATTTGAACCTGCTAGTGATTTTGATTTTATCACTTTTAATGGAAAAATGAGAATATTTTTAGGGGATAACCTAATTAATGAGTATATATATCAAAATGGCTTTGTGATAGAAAACAGAAGTTTCTATTTAAATGGAAGGATAAAAACAGAAATAGTTGTAAAAAAAATTGGCATAGGACCTTTTAAAAAATGGAAGGGTTTTCAAAGGGAATTTTTTATCAATGGAAATATAAAAGAAGAAGTAACTGTTACTTATAAAACAGTATTTAATACACCTTTAGATAAATTATCTGACTCATTTAATCCCAGTAATATGAATAGTACTAGTGTGGGAATAGTAGAAGGTGTTAGTTATTCAGGTCCTTTTAGGCAATATTATTCAAATGGGCAGTTAGCAGTAGAAGGTGAAGATTACAGAAAAAGCCAAGACATTAGAAAGTTAAAGGTCTATAATAGAGAAGGAAAAAGAATATTTCATTAAACTCTCTTTTTAGAGAGTTTCAGGTTGAAGACAAACAACTAGTTTTTTGAAAAAACATCATTACTTTTGTCTTG
>CAZFBB010000074.1:0-14586 GCA_964517235.1 uncultured Fusobacteriaceae bacterium | reverse complement strand
CCGTCATGCGCTGGTTCAAATCCAGCCAGCCCAGCCAATAACTATAGAGGAGCAAATGCTCTTTTTTTATTTTTTGCATCTATATTTATTATTTATACAATTGTCTATTGAAAAAAAAAAAAAATTCAATTATACTTTTAAAATGGAGGTTACTAATGAAAAAAACTATTATCTTTTTATTTTTTTTAATAATAAACATCTTTTTATTTTCAAGTGAAATTAATGAAAAAGGAGAAATTCAAACAAATTATATTAAAGGAACTGTTATTTTTAATAATTTTGTTCTTCTTCCATCAAATGTTGAAATTTCTCTTTACAACTATAATTATCAACTAATAAATATAAATCCTTCTATAATAGGAAATAATTTTTATTTTATAAATCTTCCAAAAAATGAGCATTATCAAGTTATCATCAAGTATAATAATATTAAAAGATCTATTTTTTTTTATTATGAAGATGGTAATAAAAATCTTGGAGTTACTTTCTTGGAACCTAGTTACTCTGATTTTAGTAGAAATGTTTTTTATAATTTTATTTTAGTTTTTGCTATTGCTATAAGTATACTATTTTTAAAAATTTTTAAACAAAAATCTAAACTTGCCCATGAAAACCCACTGGTATTAGGAGTGATTTTTTATACTATTGCTGATTTTTTAGTATTATTTAGTAATTTTATAGGATATACTAATGAAATTCTAGGATCAAAACTAATATTTATAAGTAATATTCCTCAAAAAATATTTTATGTTTTTATACTTATTACAGTTATTAAATATATTAAAGTTGATAAAAATATCATTTTTAAAGGACTTTGTTACTTCTTTATGCTTTGGCAAATTATTTCCTTGCCTTCTATATTATCTTTTGCCTACCCAAGTATTTTTGAGAAATTACTAGTAATGAATCAATTTTCCTTTAATATCCTTTATGGTTCATTATTAGCAAATAGTTTTAATTATATATTATTTCTTTTGTCTTTACTTATTTGCTTAGCATATTATTTATACATAAAAAAAGGGCAAATTAATCGACTTGAACTTAAAAGTTATTTAATATTTGCATTTTTACTATTAATAGTTGAAGTTTTAAGTTTTACTTCTTTGTCTGAAGCAAAAGTTAGACTATTTTCTATTTATTTAGAGAACTTTGAATTATTTGCATTAGTAATAATAGTATCTCTTATTATAACTAACAACATAGGTTATAAATATACAGAAAAAATTAATATACTTCAATTAATAATGCAAAAAATTATAAAGTACTTTGTACTTTTTAATATTGTTTATAATATGCTAGGAGTATTAGAAGCTCCTTATATTGCATATTTATTTATGTTTGGATTTTTTTTATCTGATTTATTATCTTTTGTTTCAAAAAAATTTTTTGGAAAAAATACTCATTTAATTAATCAAATTTCTTCTCAATTACTATTGAGTAATAATGAAAAGGAATTTGAATTCATTCTAGTTGAAAATTTAAGTGATAACAAAAAAATTAAAAATATAAAATATTTTTTTTTAGAGAAGGAAGAGTGTATTGAAAACTATGTTATAGAAAACCGAAAAACAAAAGTTATGAAGAAAGAAAGTTTTACTGAAAATTATAAGCAATATGATTATTTAATTAAAACTATTTTTAATGATAAGCTTATTGGCTTTCTACTTATTGATACTAATAATAAAATATTAGCCAATCAAACATTAGACTTTTTAATGGCTTTATCTGATTCATTTGCACTTATAGTAAAAACTATTAGAATCAACACCTTAAAAAGTCAAATTCAAGAAGATGTTAGTGACTCTAATCTTCAAAATTACAATAGCATTAGGGAAAAATTGATGTTGAATAAAGAATTTGCTAAATTAATTTTGACAAATAACTCAAAAGAGAAGATTGATAAATTTGCCAAAGAAATCATAAACCAAATTGAGGAGGCTGATATTGATGCATAAATTAAAAATTGCTGTTTCATGTGAATCTAGCCTTACTTTATTGATTGAAGAATATCTAAATATTGAAACTCCTAATTTAAAAGGAGCTCTATTAACTGTTGAAAATCTTCAAAAAAACAATATTGATATACTGATAATAGACGACAAAACAAACGATTTAGACAATGTATTAAAATCTCTAGCTAACACTGAAATAGATATAATACTTATGGGGTATAATATTAACGGTTCTAGTATTCGAAATTACTTTAAAGATAGATTAATTTTTGATTATATAGAAAAAAATAATTTTATTCTATTAAAAAATATCTTAAAAAAATATGTAAAAGTAAGATATAGCTTTGATAAAATACTAGTTTCTGAAAGTTCTAGTGACACTTTAATAAGTATCCATGATATATGTTATATTAATTATGATAGAGAAAATAGACGTTCAATTATTTGGACAGATAAAAAAGAATTTTATAGCAAAAAATCCTTATCTGAAATAGAGGAGATTTTAGAGCCCTTTGAAAATTTTATACGTGGTGAACGTAGCGTCATTCTTAATAAAAAAAGAATTATTTACCTTGATTATAAAGATGAAAAACTAGGATTTGACAATGGTTCTTCTCTTTATCTAAGTAAAAAAACTCTTAAAAATATAAGAAAAGAGTTGAAGGAATGGAATAAATTTATTGGTTTTTAATAAAAAATTTTTTAATTGTTAAACCAAAAAAGAAAGTCAAACAAAAAGTTTTGAAAAAACATCATTACTTTTTGTCTTAATACAAAAGTAATACAACGTCTTGGGGGACATAACTGAATTTACGTCAAATAAATCTTTCTTATTCAGTAAAAATCAAGTACTCATATAAGAAATAAGATTAAGTAATCACTACAGTCACTAAATCTCAAAACTCGCTCTTTTTAGAGCTCAAACAACTCCCAATTCTTAAGATTCCTTTCGTTAATTTAATTTAAATTTCTTATATAAGTACATCTAAATAAAAAAATAAAAGTTCCTTTTTTAAAAAATTATATTTATCTATACGCTATACGCTGACCTTTTGAGTCAGCTTCTTTTTTATTTTATTTATATCTTTTATTATTTAAACTATAATTTAATATATTTTATTACATCTATTGAATAATGTAATTATTTATATTACACTTTTATTAAAGAATAAAATAGGAGGTAACAAATATGAAAAAATTATTGTTGTTGTTTTCGATGTTATCTATTTATACTTTTGGAAATGAATATGATTTAAATTTTTTTATTAATAAAAGGAGATCAAATTCACTACAAAAAGAAATAAATAAAATAGAAAATAAAAAATTAGAAAAAAAAGAAAACTATTTACAAAAAGGAAAATATAACAAACTAGAGCTTACTGCTGATAGATTTTATACAAAAGATTATTTTCAAGAAGGACTAAAAGAACAAGGACGTTTAAGACTTGATTATGGAATTTTCAATTATAATTTAAATTATGATTGGGTCAATAAAGAAGTAGAAAGAGAAACTGTAGGTATTAAAAAATCTCTAAATGATTTTCTCTATAGTCCAGAATCATTTGGTCAAAATACTTTTAATTATGAAAAAAAAATTAGAAAAAATAATCTAACTACAGAAGAAAATCAAGATATTATAAAAATTATTGAAAAATATGGTCTAATTAAAAAACTTGAAAAAACACATGAATTAAAGGAAAAAATATATCAGAATAGTTTAGAAGATTTGGAACAAATTAAAATAAAATTGAATTTTGGTCAAGTAAGTGAAATTGATACTGATTTGGCTAAACTCAGAAACGAAAAGGTAAAAGAAGAACTAAAAATTATAAAAAAAAATATAGATAATACTAAGAGAGAACTTTTAATTTTATCTGATATGAATACTAGTATATCCTTTAATCTTTTAGAATTTAATAAATTAGACAGTATTAATTTTGAAAATGTTTATTTAAAAGAATATGAAAATGAAAAATTCAAATTGTCTATTTCAAAGGAAAATTATGATTATATAAGTTTACAAAATTTACCCAAAGTAGATTTGCTAGGAGATTATGATTTAGACAAAAAAGGGTATAGAGTCGGACTTAGATTTTATAAAAGTATAAAATTTGTTAATTTAGATAAAGATAATGCAAAATATGACTACGAAATTGCAAAATTAAATATTAAAGAAGCAAAAAAATTAAGAGACGACAAAGTAAAATCCTTACAAATAAAGTATGAAACCTTGTTAAATAAGTATAGTATTTTAAAAAAAGAAGGCGAATATAAGAGAAAAGAAATTTTCATACATAAAAAGAGATTTGAAGAAGGTCTAATCGACTATATTGATTATATTGACAGACTTAATGAATTAGAAGAAGTTTTAATAGAACTTTATAAAACTGAACAAGATATTAATATATTTAAACATAAAATTGACTATTTATAGGAGGAAAGATGAAAAAAAAGATTTTTATTGGTATTCTATTTTTAATAATAATTCTAATAATTAGTTCTTTAGCTTTTAAAAAGAGGGACATAAATGAAGAATTTCCCCTTGTTAATAGCTATGAAATAGTTAATAAAAAAATTGAAAATAAAGTCAGAGTTAAAGGAGAAGTTGAAGCAAAAGAAGTAAAAAAAATATATATTGCTCGAGCACAGAAAGTTAAAAAAGTATATTATAAAAGCGGAGATAAAGTTAATAAAAATGATATTATTATAGAGTTTGATAATGAAATGAAAAACAATCTCGAAAGAGATATTAAAGGACTTGAATTAGACATAGAAAATGAAAAACTTAAACTGAATACTTATAATAATCCCCATGGTAATGTATCTGTTATTTCTGCAGAAAAGAACCTTAGAGAAATAGAAAATCAATGCGAATCTGCTAAAAAATCACTTTTAGTCTCTAATAAAGAACTTAATAATATTAGAGTAATTTATGAAAACTTTAAAAAAAATAGAGATAGTAAAGAAAAGTTGCTTATGGCAGGGGGGATATCTCAAAGTGACTTTGAAAAAGTAAATGAAGAATTGAGAAGGTTAAAAACAGAAGTTGAGAGAAAAGAATTAAATATAGAAGAAGAAAGAATAAAAATAACACTGCTTGAAAAACAAGTTGAAATTGCAAAAAGTGACTTAGAAAATAAAAAAAGTAATAAAAGCAACGATATTAAATTAATTAAAAATAATATTAAAAAATACCAATTAGTTCTTGAAAATAAAAAAGAAGAACTCAAAAAGTTAGTTGATCATATTAAAAGCCCTTTTTCTTCTACTATCCTTTCTATGGAAGCAGAAGATAACTACCGTGTTAATGTTGAAAAACCTCTCATTGAATTAGCTGATATTAGTAGCCAACTTATAAAAACAAGAATTCCTGTCTATAATATAGATAAAATTAAAAATGGACAAAGTGTAAAAATCAAATTAAAAAATATTGATAGCATCGACTTTGAAGGTACTATAACAAAAATATCTGCTATTGCTACACTTTATTCCAGTGGTAAAATCAATGAAAAAGTAGTAAATGCTGAAATAACTCCAAAGGAAAAAAATGAGATATTAAAACCTGGTTATGATGTTGATTTGGAAATTATAATAGAAAGCAAAAAAGAAGCACATGTTGTACCTAATTTATCTATTGTATATGAAGATGGAGAGAAGTTCTTATATATTATAAAAGATGATAACACCTTGGAAAAACGAAAGATAGAGTTAGGAATAGAAGACATACTAGTAAGTGAAGTAAAAGGTTTAAAGCTAGGCGAAAAAATAGTCTCAAACCCACAACCTCAATTAAGTGATGGAATGAAAGTAAGAATAAAGGAGAATACTGATGATAAAGCTTAATCACATAAGTAAGATTTATCAAACTGGAGTAGTAGAGGTGAGAGCTCTTGATAATATAAATTTACACATTAAAAAAGGGGAATTTACTGCTATTATGGGGAACAGTGGAAGTGGAAAATCTACTATAATGAATATCATTGGTTGTCTTGACACTGCTACTAATGGTTCTTATATACTTGATGGATATAAAATAGAAGGTTTAGGAGATGATAACCTTGCTAGAATTAGAAATAAAAAAATAGGTTTTGTTTTTCAATCATTTAATTTGTTGCCTAAGCTAAATGCTTTAGAAAATGTAGAGTTGCCTATGATTTATGGAAAAGTTAATAAAAAAAAGAGAAAACAAAAAGCTTTAGAAGCTCTTTGTAAAGTAGGCTTAGAAGATAGAGCCCATCATAAACCAAATGAGCTTTCTGGGGGACAAAAACAAAGAGTTGCTATAGCTAGAGCTCTTGTCAATGACCCTGCTATACTTCTTGCTGATGAACCTACTGGAAATCTTGATAGCAAATCTGAAGAAGAGATTATGAATATATTTAAAAATTTAAATAATGATGGAGTTACTATTATAATGGTTACTCATGAGCTAGCTCTTGGTAAAGAGTGTAAAAGGAGAGTAATCTTTAAAGATGGAAAAATTATTGATGATATAAAAAGAGGTGATATAAATGAACTTTAGAGAATCTATTATTTCTTCTTTAAAAAGTTTAGTATCTAATAAAATGAGATCATTTCTTACTATGCTAGGAATAATTATAGGAATATCTTCTGTAATTATGATTTCAACAATAGGAACTGGTGGTCAAGAAAGCATCTCTAAAACATTCGAATCATTTACTAAAAATACCATTGAAATAATTATAAAACCTGAGCCCGATGTTCAAATTGAAGAAAGAGATTATTTTACTGATTATGATATAGAACTTATAAAAAAAACTAAAGGTGTTAAATACGCTAGTTTATCAAGTTATTATTATGCTCATAAATTTTTTCAGAAGGAAAATAAAGAATTGCACTTAGGTTTAGCTAGTGGAAATGAACATTTAACAAACATATTAAATTTGAAGTTTCTTAAAGGTAGAAGTTTCAATAAAATTGAAGTAGATAAATACAAAAAAGTTATTGTTATAGATGATGTTTTTGCAAAAAAAATATTTGGGACTACTGATGTTATTGGTACTAAACTAGAACTCTCTACTTATAGAGGAATAAATTACGATTTTCTCATAGTTGGAGTAATTGAAAACCCTTTTAAATCATTAATGGAAACTTTGAGAACTGAAATTTTTGCTCTATTTACTCCAATTACAACTGCTAAACGTTATATAATGTCTTACAATGGACAAACTAATTTGATTGTGTCTGCCATTAAGCAAAGAGAAAAAGACAAAGTTGAAAAATTAATTGTAAAATCACTTGAAAATATTAAAAAGAAAAAAGGTGTATATAAAATCGATAAAAGCACTGCTGAAGAAATAGATACATTTAATAAAGTACTTGGAATAGTAAATATATTTGTAAGTTCCATTGCAGCTATTTCCCTATTCGTTGGAGGAATTGGTGTAATGAATATAATGCTTGTTACTGTTACAGAAAGAACAAAAGAAATAGGAATTAGAAAATCACTTGGAGCAAGAAGAAGAGACATACTTGTACAATTTTTAATTGAAGCTATGATATTAACTATAATTGGTGGATTTATCGGTTTATCCTTTGGTTATTTTGGAGCACTAGCTATAGGCAAATTCGCTAGGATAAAACCTATTTTAAAACCAACTATGATAATACTAGCCCTTAGTGTTAGCTCAATTACTGGTATAATTTTTGGTGTATTTCCAGCAGTTAAAGCTAGTAAACTTAATCCAATTGATGCTTTAAGATATGAATAACATTTCCTATAAATTATAAACTCATTAGAAACTTTTTTAATTTAATTAAGAAGGGGGGGCTACTTGTATTCAATTTCTTTACCTAAGTTAATTAACTATTGAAAAATAAACATTTATCAAATTGCCAAATTAGAACAATTAACATATAAATATAATAACAAATTAGGGGAGTTGAAGTAATGAAAAAATTTGAGATTTTAAATGATATAAAAAATATGGGATTATTAGCTGTTATAAGGGGAGATAATTTAGAAGACGCAGTTAATAAAGCTATTGCTTGTGCTAAAGGTGGAATAAGAGGTATAGAAGTGACTTATACTGTTCCAAGTGCTTCGGAAGTAATTAAAGAACTTGATAAAATTAAGGAAAAATATAATCTATTAATTGGAGCTGGGACTGTTCTTGATAGTGAAACTGCAAGAATTGCCATATTAGCTGGAGCTAAATATATAGTTTCTCCAACTTTTGACCTTGACAGTGCAAAATTATGTAATAGATATCAAATACCTTATATGGCAGGATGTATGACCATAAGTGAAATTATACATGCTATGGAGGCTGGCTGTGATATTATTAAATTGTTTCCAGGCTCTGTTTTGGGACCGAATTATGTAAAATCCATAAAGAATCCTCTACCTCAAGTAAATATATTGCCAACTGGAGGTGTTAATCTTAACAATCTAGAAGAATGGTTTAAAAATGGTGTTATTGCTGTAGGTGTAGGAGGAAATCTTTCTACAGGAACTGAAAAAGAAATAATTAAAAAAGCAAAGGAATTTTCAGATAAAGTAAAACAAATAAGAAGTAGAGTGATTTAGATGAAAAAAATCGTAAGTCTTGGAGAAATTATGTTAAGGTTGTCTCCTCCCAATAATAATAAATTTGATTTTAGTAATATTTTCGAAGTAAACTATGGTGGTGGTGAAGCCAATGTTGCTGTTGCACTTGCTCAATACGGCCTTTCATCTTCTTTTATTAGCAAAATTCCAAAAAATCCTCTTGGTGATTGTGCATATAAACATTTAAGAAAATACAATGTTAATTGTGATTTTATAGTAAAAGGAGAAGAAAGATTAGGAATATATTTTCTAGAAAATGGCTATTCTATTAGAAACTCTAAGGTTGTGTATGATAGAAAAGATTCAGCTATAAATCATTTAAAATATGAAGAAATTGATTGGGTAGAAGCTTTTAACTCTGCTAGTATATTTCATATTTCAGGTATAACTCTTGCCCTTTCAGAAAGTTCTTTTGAACTAAGTAAAAAAGCAATTTTGAAAGCAAAAGAAATGGGACTAAAAGTCAGTTTTGATTTTAACTACAGAAATAAATTATGGTCACTTTCTCAAGCTGGAAAAAAAATTGAAGAAATAATTAATAATGTAGACATAGTTTTTGCCAGTCATCTAGATTTTATAAATATATTAAAATTTGACTTTCCTCTACCTCAAAAGAATAATTCAGATTATTATAATAAATTATATAGTAAAATTTCAAAAAAGTATAATTTTGAAGTAATCATTACTTCTCTTAGAAACGTCATTTCTGCAAATAGAAACTTTTATAGCGGACTAGTATACAAAGATTCTAAAATTTATAAAGGAAGGGAATATGACATTGAAATAATTGATAGAGTAGGAACTGGAGATGCTTTTACAGCTGGATTTTTATATGCTTACATAAATGATTACCCTCTAAAAAAGTCTATTGAATTTGCCATAGGTTCAGGTGCACTTAAACATACAATAAAAGGCGATGTTGTAAAAGGAGGTGCAGATGAAGTAGAAGATTTTATCTCTTCACCTAACTTTAAAATAAACAGATAAAAGAACAGGAAATTAGTCTAAAAGGTTAAGTGTATTATAAATAAAATTTAATTTAAAAAGAAAGTTTATTAACTTTCTATTTAGATGTACCCATATAAGAAATTTAGACTAAGTTAACTAAAGAACCTTCAATAATTTCAAGTTTTTGAGTTCCTTAAAAACGGATTTTGAAATTTAATGACTGTAGTTATTACTTATCATATTTCTTATATAAGTACTTTATTTACTGAATAAGGGAGAATTTCTCCCTCGTAGGTTCAGTTATCTCTTTTAAGACCTTGTATTACTTTTGTATCAAGACAAAAATAATGATGAGTTTTCAAAATTTTTTGTTTATCTTCAACTTTTGGGTTAGCCTCTATATTAATCTTTTAGCTTTATATACACAGGACAATGGTCTGAACCATTAACATCATTTAAAATATCTACTGCTTCTACCCTTTCTAAAAACTCCTTGTTAACACAGTGATAGTCAATTCTCCAGCCTACGTTATTTTCTCTAGCTCTTCCTCTATATGACCACCAAGAATATTTTACTTCTGTAGGATTAAACTTTCTCCATACATCTGTATATCCTCTTTCTAGGAACTTTGTCATCCAAGCTCTTTCTTCTGGTAAGAACCCTGGATTTTCAGTATTTTGTTTTGGTCTAGCAAGGTCTATCTCTTCATGGGCAATATTATAATCTCCGCAAATTACAACATTCTCACCATTTTTTACTAAGTTATCTGCATAAGTCAAAATAGCTTCTAAAAATGCCAATTTATAATCAAGCCTTTTACCCTTTTCTTGACTATTAGGAAAATAACCATTTATAAGAGTAAAATTTTTATATTTAGCTACTATAACTCTACCTTCATTATCAAATTCTTCTACTCCCATATTTGATACACTTATAGGCTCTTCCTTAGTATATATAGCCACTCCACTATAACCTTTTTTTTCTGCTGATTCAAAATACGATTTATAACCATCTATATTTAGTAAAACATCATCAAGTTGTTCTCTTTGGGCTTTTGTTTCCTGAAGACAAATTATATCTGCATCTGACTCTAATACCCAATTAATAAAACCTTTTTTTTGAACAGCTCTAATACCGTTGACATTCCAAGAAATTATATTCATTATAATGCTCCTTTTTTTAAATACCTCTTTAATTTTGCAATAACCATATTTATCGCAATTTTATTTTCTCCACCACGAGGAATAATAATATCTGCATATCTTTTACTAGGTTCAGCAAACTCTAAATACATAGGTTTAACAGTTGAAAGGTACTGGTCTCTAACAGACTCAAAAGTTCTACCTCTTTCATTTATATCTCTTTCTATTCTTCTTAATAGCATCTCATCAGCATCTGTATCTACAAAGATTTTTACATCAAATAATTCTCTGATTTCTGGTACAGCAAAAATAAGTATACCTTCAACTATAATTATTTTAGATGGGTTGATAGTTACTTTTTCTTTTTTCCTACTATGCATGGAGAAATCATAAATAGGTCTTTCTATAGCATTTCCACTTTTAAGAGACAATAGATGATTTCTTAATAAATCAAATTCTATAGAGTTTGGATGGTCAAAATTTACTTTTGCTCTTTCTCCCAAAGTTAGACCAATGAGTTCTTTATAATAAGCATCTTGTTCTACAAGTACTGCATCTTCTGCTTTAAATGTTTTTATAAGATTATGTGCAACTGTTGTTTTACCAGAGCCACTTCCTCCAGCTACTCCTATAATTATACAGTTTTCTTCCATCAAATTCCTCCTTAATTTTATCTTCTAGACATTATACTACAAAGCTTAAGAAAGTTCAATGAAACTTTGACTTACAGGACTTAGAAATCCTAGTGTTTTAATATATAATCACAAGCTGCCAGTGCTGCTTTTGCACCTTCTCCAGAAGCAATAATAATTTGCTTAAATGGTACATTTGTTATATCTCCTGCTGCATATATTCCTGGAATATTTGTTTCACAGCTTTTATTTATTACAATTTCATTATATTTATTAAGTTCAATTATCTCTTTTACAAATGAACTGTTTGGTTCCAATCCTATCTCAACAAATACTCCCTCTACATTTAATTTACGAGTTTCTCCTGTATTCCTATCAACATAATTAAGCCCATTAACAGCATTTGTACCTAATATTTCACTTGCTTGAGCACTAGTAATTGCTTCTATATTTTCAGTTTCATATAGTTTATCTACCAAAACTTTATCTGCATTTAACTTATCTCCATACTCTAAAAGTTTAATTGATTTTACAATTTTGGATAAGTCTAAAGCTGCTTCTACTCCTGAATTTCCTCCTCCTACTATTGCAATATCTGCTCCTTTAAAGAATGGTCCATCACAGATAGCACAATATGCCACTCCTCTTCCTTTTAGCTCCTTTTCACCTGGAATATTCAATTGTCTCCATTTACTTCCAGCAGCAATAATTACAGTTTTTGTTCTATATACTTTACCATTAGTAAGTCTAATTAATTTAGTATCTCCATCTAAAGTAACTTCTTCTACCAATAGCCCCTCTTTAAAACTAATTTCAAATTGTTTTACTTGAGTTGAAAATTTATTTACTAACTCTTCACCTTCAATATAATTATATCCCATGTAATTTTCAATACCTTTTGTATCAGCTACTTGTCCTCCAAGTTTTGAAGCAACTAAAGCAGTATTAACACCTTTTCTCATACAATATACTGCTGCAGTTAAAGCTGAAGGTCCTCCACCTATTATAAATACATCATATAATTCATTTTCATTAAGTTCTTTTGTTTTAGTTTTTTCTCCTAATCCCAAATCTAAATTGAAGTTTAAATCCATTTAAAATCACTCCTTATTATATATAAAGTTCTCTTTGGTACAATTTTGTAATGATTACAAATTATTTTATCATAAGACAAAAATCATGTCAAACTATTTGTTACTAAATTTGTCTACTTTTTAATTAACGTCTAGTATATCTTAATATATAAAGATTACTATCTCAACTTTTCTTTCTATATCATTTGACTATTTTCATATTAATGATAAAATATATTAAGAAATAAGTGAATTTTATAAAATCTATATTCTACTGTAAAATGAAAACTATTAATTATGTATTGCAATGTATTGTAATAATTGTACAAATAATTAAGTTAAATAAATAATCTATGTAAATATAAATTAGCTAAAATCAGTACCTAAAAAAGGATTAAAATACTCATGTTTAAAATATAAGTTTATTGTGTAAAGTTCTCAAAAGAAATTTATTCCTCATTTTATTCAAGACTTTTAGCACAAAGTCACAGAAAATTTTTAACTCAAGTTATATAGACTTTTTATAACCAAAAATACTTAAATGTATAGAAAAACTCGTCTTTACTTTAGCAAACATGATAGTTTCCCTTACAAAATCTATGGAACAAATTATTTATTTTATTACTACAATTTCTTACCAAAAGGTTTTTTAACTATTGCTCTTTAATCAATTCATTTGATTTAAAATTTTATAAAACAATATTCTTTGAAAGGTGAAAATATGAATGATACTAAATGGATATATAAAGAAAATCATGTAGATGAAGATTTGCTCGATTTGAACATTGACAAAGACATTTTAAATATTTTATATAATAGGAACATAAGAAAAAAAAAGGATATACAAAGTTTTTTATCAGATAACATAGAAAACCTAATAGACCCTTTTGACTTTGCACATATGGAAAAAGCTGTAAACAGAATACTTTCGGCCATAGATAAAAGAGAAAATATTTGGATTTATGGTGATTATGATGTTGACGGAATTACTTCTACTTCTATATGTTATTTAGCTCTAAAAGATATAGGAGCTAAAGTCAATTACTATATTCCCCTTCGTGACGAAGGTTATGGCCTAAATACAGAGGCTCTCGATTATATTAAAGAAAAAGAAGGTAATGTTATTATTTCTGTTGATTGTGGGATATCTTCTCTAGCAGAAGCTAAACATGCAAAAGAAATTAACTTAGACCTTATTATCACAGACCACCATGAAATAACTACAGAATTGCCAGATGCTTATGCTATTCTAAATCCCAAAAGAGAAGATCAAAGTTATTCTTTCAAATACTTAGCAGGTGTAGGAACTGCTTTTATGCTTTTATTAGGTATTTTTACCAAATTAAATAAAAAGAAGGAACTTTATAAATATTTAGATATAGTTGCTATTGGCACTATTGCTGATATTGTTCCTTTAGTAAATCAAAATAGAATTTTGGTTAAAAGTGGATTAAATTTGCTTCCTAAAACTGAAAATATTGGATTGAAGACTTTATTACCATTGATTTTTGAGAAGTATCATGAAAAAGAATATAACTCTTATGATATTGGTTTTGTAATTGCTCCTATCTTTAATGCAGCTGGAAGGTTAGAAGATGCAAAAATGGCTGTAGAGCTTCTAACTACACCTAGTCAAACTACAGCTCGAGTACTAAGTGAAAAGTTAATAAATCAAAATAATGAACGTAAAGATATTCAAGCCAGTATTCTAGAGATGGTAGAAGATGATATTAGTGAAAGAAAACTATCTGAAAAAGCAGTTATTGTATCTTCAAATAAAAATTACCATCATGGTGTTATTGGTATAGTTGCTTCAAAAATCGTTGATAAATACTATAAACCAGTAATAATCATAGAAAAAAAAGATGAAATAGGAGTAGCAAGTTGCAGAAGCATTGAAAATTTTAATATACTAGAAGGTCTAAACTCTATGGCTGATATTTTTATAAAATACGGTGGTCATGCAGGTGCAGCTGGTTTTTCTATTCCCCTTGATAAAATTGATGAATTTGAAAAAAGGATAAATCAATATGCAAATGGAGTTTTAGCTGAAGAAGATTATTTAAAACCTATTAAAATTGACAAAGACATATTATTTAATAAAATATCTTATGAATTTTATCAAAAATTAGATAAACTAAAACCTTTTGGTTTTGGAAATACCAATCCAACTTTTGCACTTAAAAGTGCTAATATTACTAATATTAGACTAATTGGTAAAGAAAAAAATCATCTTATGCTTGATATAAATGAAGGTAACTTGACTA
>CAZFBB010000073.1:0-15065 GCA_964517235.1 uncultured Fusobacteriaceae bacterium | reverse complement strand
TAGAAGAAGTTCCTTTCGCACAAAAAATGATGATTGAAAAGTGTAACGAAGCTGGAAAAATGGTTATTACAGCTACTCAAATGTTAGACTCAATGATTAAAAATCCTAGACCTACAAGAGCAGAAGCTGGAGACGTTGCCAACGCAATTTTAGACGGGACAGATGCAGTTATGTTATCTGGAGAATCAGCAAAAGGAAAATATCCAGAATTAGCTGTTCAAACTATGGCTAGAATATCAGAAAGAACTGATAAAGAGTTAGATAAATACGGAGCTATCCATTTTGATACAGAAATGACAGTTACTGAAGCTGTTGCTAGAGGAGCAGTAGAAGCAGCTGAAAACCTAGGAGCAAAAGCTATTGTTGTTTTAACTGAATCAGGTAGAACAGCAAGAAACTTGAGAAAATCATTCCCATCAGCAATGATTTTGGCTCTTACAACAAATGAAACTACAGCTAATCAACTAATGTTAACTAGAGGAGTTTACCCAACAGTAATCTCTGAAGTTAAGGATGCTGAAGCGTTTTACGCTTTAGGATTAGAAGTAGCATCTAAATCAGATTTTGTAAATGATGGAGATGTAGTAGTATTAACTTCAGGAGTTAATTCTAAAACAGGAACTACTAATACTATAAAAGTAGAAGTTATAAAAAAATAATATATTGAGTTAACTTCTTAAAACAATTTAGATTCTTTGTTAAGAATAAAAAAGAAGCTAACTGATTAAAGATAATAGATGATTTCTGTATTGTACAGGAGTCATCTTTTTTATATAGTTAGTATGTTTACTGTAGGAACCTAGATAGTTTTTCAATCTTTTCCTCTGCTCTTTATCTATTTCTAATAAAATTATTGACTATTCTACAATATACAAATTTAGAATTTTTTCATGAAAAAGAAGTTAGACAAGAAACTTTTTGATGAAAGAAATTCTCAAAATCAGCTCAAAAATAAAGTTTTTAAAATATACAAAAGTTTAATTTTGTTAAAATTTATCTTTTACACACTTAAAAAAATTTATTGGTATATTATTTTAATAAATCTCCTTCTTTAATATCGATTGTATTATTCCTTTTTTGATACTAGAATTTGACTGTATTGACTAAGATAGTTTATGCAATTTTGAGATGTTTTAATTATGGGCTTCAAAGTTATTTTCAATATTGATTTAAGAATATTATAAATTGAACAATTTTTTTATTAAAAAATCTTCTGCTTATTATTTCCTAAATTTAAATTTTATAAAAAAATAAAAAAAGTATAATACATGAAATTGTATTTCAAAATTATATACTTTTTATTGAAAAATCTTTATTTTGAAGTTATAATTATACTGTTACAAAAGGGGATGAGATGATGAAAAAAAACATAATATACTCAATAATATTTTTTTTAATTTTCATTAATGGAGATTTATTAGGTGAAAATAGAAGAGAAATTAAACTACCTAGTGAAAATATAAATAAGCTTATTCAGGATAGAAAAGGTTTTATTTGGATAGGAACAGATTTAGGTCTTTTAAGGTATGATGGAGTAGAACTTGAAGTTTTTACTGAAAATGTTTTTAATAAAAAGAGTCTTTCTTTTGATCAAATAAAATTTATTAAAGAAATTGAAGGAAAGTTGGTGTTAGGAAATAATATAGGAGATTTTTCTATTTTTAACTTGGAAAAAAAAACCTTTAAAAATTATAAAATGCCAAATGAAGAGGAGATAATAGAAGTTATCAAGAAAAATGATGATTCTATTTATATATTAACTTCTACTTTACTCTTCCAATTTAATATAGAAAGTAAAAGTTTCTATGAAATTTATAGGGGAGAAGAAATAATTAATTTTTTCTGCGAAGCTAATAATATATATATAGTTCAAAGAGATAAGATAGTTAAATTAATAGATGAAAATATTAAAGAAACTTTATTCAAGGGTAAAATAGACTTATCCCTTTTTGTTTTTGGAAATATATATATAAGTCAAAATAATAATCTATATAAATTGGGGACAGATAGTTTATTTGAAATATTAGAAACTAAGGAAAGAATTGAAAAGATTATTTATATAAGTGAAGGTAAATATGGAATTATTACAAATGAGAAAATGATTATATATAATCTTCAGAAGGAAGAAAAGATAAAAGAGTTCAATAATGATTCTTTAAAGGAAGTATTGTTATTTAATAAAGAAGATGAAGTTTGGTTTAAAAATAAAAATTCATTGGAACTAGTTAATTTAAGTAATAGATTTTATTCAATTGTGAAAAATAACAGAGATAATGAAGGAATTTTTACCTATAATGAAATAGAATATCTTTATAACGACAAAAGATTATATAAATATTTAGAAGGTGAAGAAGTTCTGGTTGAAAAGGGAAAGATAGATAATATAAATTATTTTGAGGGGAATATTTACTTTACTATAAATAAATTTTTATATAAAAATTTTAAAAAAAAATTACATTTTGATATTGAACCCGATAATTTATTATTAGATGAAAATTTAAAGATATTTAGCTCTGGGAAAAAAATATATGTTGAGGGAAAAATAGAAAAAGTATTTGAAATAGATACAGAAGTTAATAAAATTTCTTTTGATTTATGGAATAAAGATATTATTTGGATAGGAACTAAAGCAAAAGGTTTAGTTAAGTTAAATATAGTATTAAATCAAATTGAATTTATAAGAAATGTTTTTTTAGAAAAAAATTATTATAAAATAGATGAAGTTGAGGATTTTGTTCTTTTAGAAGATAAGATTTTGGTGTATAGTCCCGAGGGGAATTTGTTGGTTTATGATTATGAAAAAGAATTTACAAAGGCTTCTATTGAAATAAATCAATTTAAAAATACTAAATTTTTAGAAGATAAAATGGGAAATATTTGGTTTGGTACAAGTAATGATATATACAGATTTAATAATCAATTAGATTCTATCTATAGTTTTACTAAAGAGTTAAACAAAGACTTAGACACTATAACAAATTCATTTGTAGATTTAGATGGAAATGTATATTTTACCTTTAATGGTGGATTTGTGGTTTTTTATCCTAATGAAATCGCTCAAATTGAAGAAGATAAAGCAATAACATTTAGAAAAGTCTTTTTTGCAGAGGAGGAAAGAATTGAGGATATAAGCTATTTGAGGAAGCTATATGTTCCTTATTACAACAAATCATTTATTATAAGTTTTTCTCTGTTAGATTATTTTAAAAGTAAAGACAGAAACTATGTTTATAGATTAAATGGATATAGATGGATAAAGTTAGATAAAACAAATGAAATTAATTTTGCATTATTGCCCAGTGGAAAATATATCTTAGAAGTTTCTTATTTTGATATAAATAATAAATTAAGTGATGCGTATGATGAAATTGAAATATATATAGAAGCAAGCCCTTGGCAGAGTGTGGGAGCTTATCTTTTATATATTACACTATTATTTATTCTTTTAGAGTTTATTAGGAGGTATAAGTTAAAGGGAAAGAAGTTGGTACTCCATAAAGAATTACAGAAATTATCCAATATATTTTTTAATATAGAAAATTCAAAAGAAATGACTATTGAATTTATGGAGAAACTTTGTTTATTCATAGGAATAATAGATGCAAAATTCTATATTAAAGAAGATAAACAAGAGTATATAACTTGTTATAAATATAATTTATATATTAATTTTTTAGAAGAAGAAGTGATTAAAGATGAAAATAAAAAATCTTTAAAAGTCAATGAAGAGGGTATATATTATGAGTTAGAAAGGGATATTATAAATAACTTAACTATGTCTAGAAGGAAAAATGATAATAAAGTAGAATTTTTATTTGATTTAGATGAAAAATATAGTGGAATATTTGAATTTGAAGATACAGAATCTAGACATAAAAAAGATAGGTTTTTATATAAAACGGAAATGTTACTTAGACAATTTATTATTAATTATAAAAATATAATAAGTTTTGAAGAGATTAGTAAATTTGCTAATTTTGATAGTTTAACAGGAGTATATAATAGAAGATATTTTGATCAAATGGCTCTGCTTAGTATAGAGCAAAGTAGAAGGTATAAACATAGCATGACAGTTGCTATATTTGATATAGATTCTTTTAAATGTATAAATGATAGTTATGGACATCATACTGGAGACGAAGTGTTAAAAGGAATAGCAGAAAGAGTAAAAGAAAGTATTAGGGAAACAGATATTTTTGCTAGATATGGTGGAGAAGAGTTTATTATATGCTTTACTGAAACTGATAGAGAAAGGGCAATGCATGTTTGTGAAAGAATAAGAAGAGAAATAGAAAAGGAAGAATTTTTAATTGATAAGAGAAAAATAAGAGCAACTATAACTATAGGTCTTGCAGAACTTCACCTTGATGATACTTTAGATTCACTTTTAAAACGAGCAGATAAAGCCCTTTATAGAGGGAAAAATACAGGGAAAAATAAGGGAGTAATACATATAAATGGAAGTGAAAAGTTTGTTGATGTATCTACTTTAATAAATGGTCAACTTGTTTAATATGTGGTATACTGTACAAAAGAAATGCTTCAAAGAGGTGAAAAATGGCAACAAAATCTTTAGAGATATTAATAGAAGAATTCAATAAACTACCTAGTGTGGGGAAAAAAAGTGCACAACGTTTTGCTTTTGCCATATTAGAAATGGAAAAAGAAGAGGTAGAAACTTTTGCAAAAGCTCTAATAGATGTAAAGGAAAAAGTTAAAAAATGTAGTATTTGTGGAAACTTTAGTGAGGAAGAAATTTGTGAAATTTGCTTAGATGAAAGTAGAAATAAGAAAATCATTTGTGTTGTTGAAGATAGTAAAGATATAGTAGCTTTAGAGAGAGCAAGAAGTTATAAGGGGATTTATCATGTGTTACATGGAAAGTTATCGCCTTTAAATGGTAAGGGAGTAGAGGATCTTAATATAAAATCTTTGTTGGACAGAATAGGAAGTGGAGGGGTAGAAGAGCTTATTATGGCTTTAAATCCTGATTTGGAAGGTGAAACTACCAGTATGTATATTAGTAGGTTGGTAAAGGACTTTGATATTAAAGTAAGTAGAATAGCAAGTGGAATACCTATGGGTGGAAACCTTGAGTATGCAGATATGGCTACCCTTGCAAAATCATTAGAAGGCAGATTTGAAATGAAAGACTAGAAATAGTCTTTTTTTAATAAAATTTTTAATAAGTTATTGAGAACTTTGCACACTAAATTTTTGATATTTCTAGTAATTTAATTTTTAGAATAGTCCAATTAAGAAATTAATAAATTTCACTTGAAATAAAAAAACTATTAAAGCTAAATAATTAGGTTAATATAACTACTTCTTAAAAAATACAAGAAATATAGCATAATTATATTAAATATTATCTTAATAAAGAGGGGATTTGAAATAAGGTAAATACTATTAGTTTTGCTTATAAAGATGGAAGTGAGCAAAAAACTAGTGGGGAAATTTTGGATAAAAGAGTAACTTTTGGACTTTTATATTCATTTGAGGCTAAATAAGGAATAGTAAAACAATGAAAAGATTTTATAAGTGTTGTGGATAGAACTTGTATTGTTTCTAAAATTATTTAAATTGGTGATAAAAGTTAGAAATTTTAGTAAAAACTTTGTAAATGCCATAAAAAATGGTTTGGGTAGGGGAAACCATCCTTTTCTTCTTGTTTTTTCCAAAAAAAAATGAAAAAATCCGTTGTAAAAAAGAAAAACAAATGCTATTATATCTTGAAATATAAGAGACTAAATGTAATATAATTGAAGTATAGTATTAGCTTGTGATATAATAGAAAGAAGAAAGAGTGAGGAAGGAGCGGAAATGAAAGATAAGATTAGTATTAAAGGGGCAAGAGAACATAATCTTAAAAATATAGATTTAGAAATTCCTAAAAATAAGTTTGTTGTAATTACAGGAGTTAGTGGAAGTGGAAAGTCAAGTCTTGCATTTGATACTATTTATTCAGAGGGTCAAAGAAGATATGTAGAAAGTTTGAGTGCTTATGCTAGACAATTTATTGGTCAAATGCAAAAGCCAGATGTAGATAGTATAGAAGGACTTGCACCTGCAATATCAATAGAACAAAAAACAACTAATAAAAATCCAAGGTCTATAGTGGGAACAATAACAGAAGTTTATGATTATATGAGGCTTTTATGGGCACATGTTGGTGAACCTCATTGTCCCATATGTAATAAGGGAGTAAAGGGTCAGAGTGTAGAAGAGATAGTTGATTCTATTCTTTTAGGAAGCAAAGAAAAAGATAAAATGATAATTTTGGCTCCAGTTGTGAAAGATAAAAAAGGTACTCATAAAAACCTTTTTATTAATTTAATGAAAAAAGGTTATGCTAGAGTGCGTGTAGATGAGGAAATGCTTTATTTAGAAGATGAAATTAATTTGGATAAAAATAAAAAACATAATATAGAAGTAGTATTAGACAGACTAGTTAATAAAAAAGATGATAAGGAATTTTTACAGAGATTAACAACAGCAATTGAAAATGCAGTGGTGCTTAGTGAAGGAAATGTTATTGTAGAAATTAATGGTAAAGATAAACATTATAGTGAAAATTTTACTTGTCCAGATCATGATATTACCTTTCCTGAAATAAATCCTAGGTTGTTTTCATTTAATGCACCCTTTGGTGCCTGTTCAGAATGTAATGGAATAGGAAAGAAATTAGAAGTAAACGAAGATTATTTGATTATAGATGAAAATCTTAGTATAGAAGAGGGAGCTTTATATATTCCAGGAGCAAGTAGTAAAAAAGGATATGTTTGGACCATATTTGAAGCTATGTCAAGAGCGTTCAACATAGATCTTAATAAACCTTTTAGAGAGCTCAGTAAAAAAGAAAAAGATGTTATTTTTTACGGAACAAAGGGTAAAAAATTTAAGATAGAGTATAAGGGAGATTCCTTTTCATATAATGGAATGAAGGATTTTGAAGGGATAGTAAAAAATCTTGAAAGAAGATATTATGAGACAAATTCAGACTCGATTAAGGAAGAAATAGAGAATAAATATATGATAGAACGTAAGTGTAAAAGCTGTCACGGAAGTAGACTTAAAGATGAAGTGTTGGCAATACACATTAATTCCAAAAGTGTAATGGATCTTTGTTCAGTAAGTGTAAAAGAAGCATTAAAATTTTTTAATGAGCTTAAACTAACTCCGAAGGAAGAAAAGATAGCAAAGGAAATTCTTAAAGAAATTAGAGAAAGGCTATCATTTATGATAAATGTTGGTTTAGATTATTTAAGTTTAGGAAGAGAAACGAAAACACTTAGTGGAGGAGAGAGTCAAAGAATAAGGTTAGCTACCCAAATAGGATCTGGATTGACGGGAGTAGTATATGTCCTTGATGAACCTAGTATAGGACTACATCAAAGAGATAATGATAAATTGCTTGTGACCCTTAATAGGTTAAAGGAAATTGGGAATACACTAATTGTAGTTGAGCATGATGAAGATACTATGATTAATGCAGATTATCTTATAGACATGGGTCCAAAGGCAGGAAGATTTGGAGGAGACATAGTAGCAAAGGGTAGTCCAAAAGAAGTAATGAAAAATAAAAAATCTCTTACTGGAAAATACTTGAGAGGTGAAATAAGTATAGATATACCAAAGGAAAGAAGAAAAATTGAAAATTGGATTCAATTAAAGGGGGCAAGAGGGAATAACCTTAAAAATGTTACTCTTGATATTCCCCTTGGAGTTATGACACTAGTAACTGGTGTAAGTGGTAGTGGAAAATCTACCCTTATAAACCAAACATTATATCCAATTTTGTTTAATTCTCTTAATAAAGGTAAACTATATCCATTGGAGTATGATGGAGTAGAAGGATTGAAACATTTAGATAAAGTAATTGACATAGATCAAAGTCCCATAGGGAGAACACCTAGATCAAATACAGCAACATATACAAAAATATTTGATGATGTAAGAAGCCTTTTTGCAGAGACAAAAGATGCAAAACTTAGAGGATATCAAAAAGGAAGGTTTTCCTTTAATGTAAAGGGTGGAAGGTGTGAAGCATGTCAAGGTGCTGGAATTCTCAAGATAGAAATGAATTTTTTACCTGATGTGTATGTTACTTGTGATGTATGCAAGGGTAAGAGGTATAATAGAGAAACTTTAGAAGTACACTATAAGGGAAAAACTATATCTGAAGTACTCAATATGAGCGTGGGGGAAGCTTATGAGTTTTTTGAGAATATACCCTCACTAGAAAGAAAGTTAAAAGTTCTCATAGATGTAGGACTTGATTATATAAAACTTGGACAACCTGCCACAACTCTTAGTGGAGGTGAAGCTCAGAGAATTAAATTAGCTACGGAACTATCTAAGATGTCGAGGGGGCATACAATTTATATTTTAGATGAACCAACTACTGGACTTCATTTTGAAGATATTAGAAAATTATTGGAAGTGTTAAATAGGCTAGTAGAAAAGGGTAATAGTGTAGTGATAATTGAACATAATTTAGATGTAATTAAAATGGCAGATTATATAGTAGACATTGGACCAGAAGGTGGAGAAGGTGGAGGTATGATAATTGCTCAAGGAAGACCAGAAGAAATAGCAAATGTGAAAGAAAGTTATACAGGCTACTATTTAAATAAAATATTTAATAAGTAATTAGTGTAAGTTTTATATAAAATAAAGCTTTCAGGTAGGTTTAAGAGTAAATGACTAATTTTAAAACTTGGTCATTTTTTCTTTATTATTAGGATAGATATTAATTTGGCAATGTGAATTAAAATTTTATATAATGACAAAATATTTTAAAATTATGAAATAGAAAAACATTTTTTAATAAGTAACTAGTAGTGATTAGTTAATAGGAAATAATTAAAAACTTTCAATATAGTAGACTCTTATGGATTTTTAGAAATAATTTTTTTTGCAACAAATTATTTTATGAAAATTTCTTCTAAATTAGTTTTATTAATTTCATAGGTGTTTAAAAGTATAATGTTAGTGAAGATTGTGTTATAATAACTTATAGGCAAAATATTTAGAATGTCGATAATAAAAAGAAAAACAGGAGTTGATAAAATGGATAAACTCAAGTATTTCGTAGGTTTAATGTTAATTACAATGATGTCTTTCGCCAATGGACAAGAATATACAAAGATTAAAAAAGTAAATACAAGGCTTTTACCTACTACCATTACAGTAAGCCCACAAAAAGAAATATATGTTGCTGATGGACTTAGTGGAAGTATAATCAAATACAACAATAAGTGGAAGTACGAATATACTCTTAATTTGAAAGGTGTAAAATCTATAGTTGATTTGTTTTATACTGAGGGCTACATATATGGTCTAAGTGGAGAAGGAAAGATATTTAGATTTTCTCCAGAAGGGAAAGTAGATTTCTTTAGAGCATATGAAAAAGGAAGTTTGTTAGGAGAATTAAGTAATCCAGCAGCAATATTTGTAGATAAGGATTATATATATATTAGTGATAGCGGTAATAATAGAGTTCAGGTTTTTGACAAAAGTGGAAAAGCTGTTAGAGATTTTGGGTACAAAACATTTACAATAAGTGGATTTATGTTTAATACTGGTATTGCAAAAGCTGATGACAATATTATAGTAGCAGATTCTGGAACTAAAGAAGTGAAAATATATGATAAAAATGGATTTTATCTAAACAATCTTAAAGATGAGAGTGGTAAGGAGTTTATATTTAATACACCAGAAGAGGTTTTTGTAGATGGTGATAATAATATTTATGCTGTTGATACAGGAACCAACCAGATTTTTATCTATAACATAGATGGTACACTTAAAAAAATAGGAAAAAAAGGAACAAAAAAAACAGAATTTTATGGTATAAGAGATATTTGGGTAGATGAGAAATATATCTATGTAGCAGATACTCTTAATGAAAAGATAAAAATATTAGATAAAAATACATATAAATTAGAAAGAGCAATAGGGGTATCAAACTTTATGAAGATTACAAGTTTTGTTGTTATAATTATTGTACTTATAATAATGTTTATGGTATTAAATAGAATAAAGAGAAAAAGAGGAGAAGGACTTGAATAAAAAAGCAATAGGTGTATTTGATTCAGGACTAGGGGGATTAACTATAGTAAAAGAGATAAAAAAAATCCTTCCACAAGAAAAAATAATATATTTTGGAGATACAGCAAGGGTACCTTATGGTTCAAAATCCAAAGAAGTCATACTTAGATATAGTAGAGAAATTGCAAATTTTTTAAAGAATAAAGATGTAAAACTTATAGTTATAGCTTGTAATACAGCAAGTGCATTTGCTTTAGAAGAGTTGCAAAAAGAACTATCTATACCTGTAATTGGAGTAATAAAAGCAGGTGGGAAAGCTGCTGCTAGAGTGAGTGATTCTATTGGAGTAATTGGTACAAAAGGAACTATAAGTAGTATGGCTTATTATAATGAAATAAAAAGAAATAATAAAAGTGCTAATATATATCAGAAAGCCTGCCCTTTGTTTGTACCTCTCATAGAAGAGGGAATGATAGATGACCACATTACAGTTGAAATGGCTACAAGATACTTGTCTGAAATTGAGGAGATGATAGATACATTAGTTCTTGGATGTACTCATTACCCTTTAATAAATCAAACTTTACAAAGGGTGACAAGGGGAAGGATTAAACTTATAAATCCAGCTGAAGAAACAGCTAAAGAGATAAAGGAAATTATTGAAATAAATAAGTTTTCTGCAGGAAAAAGGCAAGAGGAAGATGAGTATTATTCTAGTGACACTCCAGAAAAGTTTAAGGAATTAGCAGAATTATTTTTGGGATATGACCTTGGTAGAGTAGAAGAGATAAATCTTGATAGTTATAGTGAAAAAGACTAATAACAATCTACTAAAGGAATTTTATTATAGCCCTAGAAAAAATTAATAGGTATAATGCTTTGTTTATAAATTATTCTATATAAAAGAGAAGTTAAATGGATATATGGAATTAAGTAGAAGTGAAGATGAATTACCTGTTACCCTTTAGAAAGGGCGTGATTAAAATTAAAAAATTTGGAACTTTTAGTGGAGTATTTTTACCCACTTTCCTCACAATAATAGGAGTTATATTTTATCTACGTTTAACGTGGTTAGTAGGGAATACCGGAGTTTTGGGAGCATTAACAATTATTGTTTTTGCACATTTGATAACTATCTCAACATCTCTGTCTATGACATCTATTACGACTAATATGAAAGTAGAAGGCGGGGGAGCTTATTATTTAATATCTAGAAGTTTAGGAAAAGAGATAGGGGGAAGTATAGGAATACCACTTTATTTCTCTCAAGTATTATCAGTATCTTTGTATATATTAGGTTTTATTGAATCGGTACAAATGATTTTTCCAGAGGTAAATACCAAAATAGTAGCTATTATTGTTACTTTAATAGTAGGCTTAATATCGATAATAGGAGCAAATTTGGCTATTAAAGCCCAATATATTGTATTGGCTTTTATATTGTTATCTCTATTAAATATAGGAGTATCTAGTAATATGGATATAGTTCCTCAAATGAAAGGAACTTTTGAAGAAGCTAGTTTTTGGCAAAGTTTTGCTATTTTTTTTCCAGCAGTAACAGGAATATTAGCAGGAGTTAGCATGTCGGGAGATTTGAAAAATCCTAAAAAGAGCATACCTAAAGGAACTCTTATTGCTATAGGAGTAACATTTATAATATATGTACTTATGACATTTTGGCTTGGAAAAAATGTACCAAGTGAAAAACTATTAGAAGACGGAAAGGTATTACTTGAAATTACTAAAGTTCCTTTATTAATAGTTGGAGGAATATGGGCAGCAACATTATCCTCTGCTTTAGGTAGCATGGTAGCAGGACCAAGAACTATGCAAGCTTTGGCATTAGATGGTGTATTGCCAGAAGTATTTGCTAGGGGGAGTGGGAAAAACAATGAACCTAGATTAGCAAGTGGAATTAGTTTTTTAATAGCTTTTATTTTTATAATTAGTGGTAACTTAGATAAAGTTGCCCCAGTAATAACCATGTTTTTCCTAAATACTTATGGTGCTATAAATTTAGTTGCAGGTTTAGAAAGTTTAGTTTCTAACCCTAGTTATAGGCCTACTTTTAAGACACCTATATTTGTATCATTTTTTGGTGCAATAGGATCATATTTAGTGATGTTTTTAATAAACCCTTTAGCAACAAGTATTTCTATAGTTTTAATTATATTGATTTATGTATATCTTAAGAAAAAAGGGATAGAAAAAACTTGGGGGGATTTGAGACAAGGAATATGGGCTAGTATAGCTAGGTTTTCATTGTTAAAGTTGAGATTTGAAAAGGATGATAAGAAAAACTGGAAACCTGATGTAATGGTCTTTAGTGGTCAACCTCAAAATAGAGAAGACTTAGTATATATGGCAAATTTGCTTTGTAAAGGAAAGGGTATAATTACCATTGTTAGTTATATACTTGGGAAAGTGACAAATAAAATTAAAAGTAAAGATATTTTGGAGAGAAATTTAGAAGGATATTTAGTTGAAAATGAAATTTTAGCTTTTCCAGAAGTGGTCGTAGCTGAAAATATTCAAAGTGCTGTTGTTAACGCAATACAAGCCAATGGGCTTGGGTATATGAAACCTAATAGTGTCTTGATGGGTTTTAGAAAAAAAACAGATGAAGTAAGTGATTATATAGAAAGTCTTAAAAGTATAGTTTGCCTCCATAAGAATCTTTTATTACTTCATATGAATGAAGAAAAGAGTTTTGGGGATAAAAATACTATAGATGTATGGTGGGGAGGGTTAGAAAGTAATGGGTGGTTGATGATAAATTTAGCTCATGTAATATCCCTTAATGAAGATTGGAAAGGGGCAAAAATAAGATTTTTGTCCATAGTAAAAAATAATGATGAAATAAGTGGAAGAAAAAAAAATATAGAAAGATTATTGGAGGATAGTAGGGTACAAGGACAAGTAGAAATAGTATTAAAAGATGAAGAGATAAATACTATTATTGAAAGAGAATCAAAAAAATCAGATTTTGTTATATTGGGACTTGCAAATCCTATGAAATTTGATAGTGAAACTTATATAGAAAATCTATCTATCTTAACAGATAAGTTGCCATCAACTTTATTTGTTAAGGGGGTAGAGATGTAGAAGGGAGAAGGATGTTTGAATATATTAGTGGGGAAATTGTTATAAAAAAAGTAGATTATGTAGCAATTGATGTAGGTGGTATAGCTTATAAAATATATATTTCATTAAATACATATGATAAACTTTCTAAATCACAAGCAAGACTATTTATCCATACTTATGTAAGGGAAGATGCGTTTATTTTGTATGGATTTATAAATGAAAGTGAAAGAGAATTTTTTGAAAAATTGATTAGTATTAGTGGAGTTGGAGCAAAACTTGCCATAGCAATATTATCTACGTTTAATGTTACTGATTTAAAAAGAATAATTATAAGTGAAGATATAAAACTATTAACTAAAGTTCCAGGACTTGGAGCAAAAAAAGGTAAAAAATTAATAGTGGATATTAAAGATAAACTTCCAACAAATTTAACTTTGGAAGATAATGATGAAGTAGTAGATGGAATAAAAGTAAATGAATTGGAGGAAAATATCTATTTGGCACTTCAATCTTTAGGATATGCAAGTAAAGATATAGATAAATTTATTTCTAGAGAAGAAATTGCAAATTATAAGGATATAGAAGAAGCAATTAAAGATATATTAAAAAAGATACAAAGTAAAAAATAAAAGAGAAGGAGTTGTCAACTAGATGACTCCTTTTAAAATTTTTCTAGAATATGAAGAAAATTTTTAATTATTAGTTATGTACTAATAATCATTGACCATTATTTATTTATTGAATTTATGTTGGGAAGTATAGAAGGGATGTGGTAGAATAAATTAGATTCAAATTGGAGGGCAAGATGGCAAGTAAAAAATATTATGGATATTATTTAAATGATAATACTTATGGAATTGTTGATAATTGGCTCATGTGTCAAGAAATATGTAAAGGGCAAAAAGGTGCAAGGTACAAAGGATTTATAAGTAAAAAAGAAGCAGAAGATTGGTTAGGTTCTGGTAGGGAATATAAAGAAAAAAAAGATAAATTTTATGCTTATTATTTAGAAGAGGATAGAGTTAGTGATATAGTAACTACTTGGTCTTTATGTCAAAAAAGAATAAAAGGGAAAAGAGCAAGGTATAAAAGTTTTAAAAATGAAAAAGAAGCGAAAAGTTGGTTGGATAATGGAGCTAAATATGAAGACAAAAACGAAATAAAAGCCAACTTGCAAGAAGGAATCTATTTTGATGCTGGAACTGGTAGGGGGATTGGAGTAGAAGTAAGGGTAACAGATGTAAAGGGAGATTCAATTTTAGATAGATTACTTGAAAAGAATAAAATAAATGAATTTGGAAATTATCTTTGCAAAGAAGGTTCTACAAATAATTTTGGGGAACTTTTAGGTATATATATTGCTCTTAAAATAGCAATAAAAGAAAAAAAAATGAATGTATTTGGTGATAGTGCACTTGTTATAAATTACTGGTCAAAAGGTTTTATAAAAAAAGAAAATGTAAATGAAGAGACATTGGAACTTAGTAAAAAAGTAAAAAAATTGAGAGAAATTTTTGAAGAGCAAGGGGGGAGAATAGACTATGTATCAGGAGATTATAATCCTGCAGATTTAGGATTCCATAGGTAGAGTTTTTTTTTAACAGATTTATTTGAAAGCACTTATAATTCAGTTAATCTAAAAAAAATTAAGAAATCTTATTTATTAATTTTTTTTATTTTGAAAAAGGTTTTAAAGAACCAAAGATAATTAAAGTTAGATATATAAAAATTTTAAATAAATAAGGTATAATTGTAGTAGGGAAAGAAAAGCCTTGAATTTTTTTTGATGATATAGTAAAATGAAATACACTGTATAGAGAATAAATGTGTCAAGTAATATGCTTTTACAAAAAAGACTTGAAAAAAATTAGACATTATGATAGAATGATTCTCGGATTATAAGTTTGGAGAGAGGTGGAAAAGTA
>CAZFBB010000072.1:0-15107 GCA_964517235.1 uncultured Fusobacteriaceae bacterium | reverse complement strand
GTAGTTAACTTTAATGGGTGGATAATCCGCCCTTTTTTGTTAAAAGATTCTAGTATATAGGAAAAAACTTAGGAATTAATATGTTATTTGAATAATTAGTTGTAGAAAACATTTTTATTAAATTTTTTCAGTTTCATTTATTGAGATTAGAGATTAGTTTTTATTAAAATAGATATAAGCTTTTTCCAAAGAAGTTGGAAATAGATTTTTATAAATGGTATAGTGTGGAGATTAATTATTGGAGGAAAGATATGGGAAGAGATACAAAAAGAATAAAAGTTGGAAATATATATATTGGTGGACAAGACAATGTTGTTATACAGTCTATGACTAATACCAATACAGCTCATGTAGAAGCAACAGTTAAGCAAATTTTGGCTTTAGAAGAAAAAGGTTGTGAATTAGTAAGAGTAACTGTAAATAATGAAGAAGCAGCCCGAGCCATTGGTAAAATAAAGGAAAAGATAAATATTCCTTTAGTGGCAGATATACATTTTGATTATAGATTGGCTATTATGGCTATAGAAAATGGTATAGATAAACTGCGTATTAATCCCGGGAATATAGGTAGTGATGATAAGGTAGAAAAAGTAGTAAATAAAGCTAAGGAATATGGAGTTCCTATAAGAATTGGAGTAAATGGAGGAAGTCTTGAAAAATCCATTTTGGAAAAATATGGACGTCCTTGTGAAGAGGCTATGGTTGAAAGTGCCATGTACCATATAGCTTTGCTTGAAAAATTTAATTTTAGGAATATAATAGTTTCTTTAAAATCAAGTAATGTAAAGATGATGTGTAAAACTTATAGACTTATTGCAGATAGGATACCTTATCCACTACACCTTGGTGTAACAGAAGCGGGGACAAAGTTTCAAGGGACAATAAAATCAGCAATAGGAATTGGGAGTCTTTTACTAGATGGTATAGGAGATACAATTAGAGTAAGTCTAACGGCAGATCCAGTAGAGGAGATTGATGTGGCAAAGGAGATATTAAAAGTACTTGAAATAAGAGATGAAGGTGCAGAAATTATATCTTGTCCTACTTGTGGGAGAACAGAAATAGATTTAATAGGCCTTGCTCATAAGGTAGAGGAAGAATTTGGTAAACTGGATAAAAAGATAAAAATAGCTGTTATGGGCTGTGTAGTAAATGGTCCAGGTGAAGCTAAAGAAGCAGATTATGGCGTAGCCGGTGGACGTGGAGTTGGTGTTTTATTTAAAAAGGGACAAATAGTAAAAAAAGTTTCAGAAGAGAAGATACTTGAGGAACTTAAAGATATGATAGAGGAAGATTTATGTGGAAAAGAATAATTTTTATTGTAGTACTTCTACTTCTCTTTACCTCTTGTACGAATATATATCCCAATGGCAGAGTGGCTTTTAGTATAGCTTATGACAATAGTATAAGTAATCTGAGTATAAATGGAATGAAGATAGAAAAGGATTTAGTTTATTACACTCATAAGGGTTATTTAGAGATGATTTATTATAGGAATACATATTTTGGATGGGTAGAAGAAAGGAAAAAAGTAAAAATATTAAAAAGTGAAAGATATTTCTTAAATAAAGATGGACTTATTAAAATGAAAAAGGGACAAAATCTAATATATGAATAGGAAATAAAAAAAGTGAGAGTATAATACTTTAAGGGTTTATACTTTTTTTTATTAAAATTATAAGATTTTGATGAAAAGATAACAAATTAAATAAAGTTTCAAGAGTTCTTTTTGTTAATAGAAGATAGAAAGTTTACTTTTTAAGTTTTTTAGCCTTCTAAAAGGAAAGTATTAAAAGTTTTTAAAAGAGTATGTCTTAAGAGTTTGGTAAAAAAATAGATATTTAGGGTGGTAATATGAAATTAAAGAAAGAATTGAAGTTTTGGGATATATTTAGTATAAGTTCAGGAGCAATGATAAGTTCAGGAATTTTTGTATTACCAGCAGTTGCTTTTGCAAGAAGTGGTCCTTCTATAATATTTTCTTATTTTCTAGGGGGGATTATTGCTATGGTTGGAATAATGGCAGTGGTGGAATTAACTACAGCTATGCCAAAAGCTGGAGGAGATTATTTTTTTATTATGCGTACATTAGGTCCTTTAGTTGGGACAATATCAGGAATACTCAGTTGGTTTGCAATAGCTCTAAAAACTGCTTTTGCAATTTTAGGTTTGGGAGGAGTCATAGCAGGAATGATTTATGGAAGTGAAGTAGCTAGAATAGATATAGTTATGGTATCAATTATAATAACTGTTTTTTTTGTTGTTTTGAATATGGTAGGAGTAGAAGTTGCTAGTCGCTTTGAAAATATAATTGTTGCTATATTATTTGTTATTCTATTTGTGTATATAATATTGGGGTTGGGAAGGGTAGAAGCAGACAAGTATCTGCCCTTTGTACAAAAATTTCAATATGCCATGGGAAAATACATTAAAAGTGGTCAAAAAGTTTTTTTATCTCTTGATGGTTTTGGAGAAATTATGTCTACTTCTGCATTTGTTTTTGTATCTTTTGGTGGTTTATTAAAAGTTGCCACTATTGCAGAAGAAGTTAAAAACCCAAGTAAAAATATACCAAAAGGAATATTTTATAGTATAGGGGTAATTACTATAATCTATACTCTAGTATTAATAGTCACAGTTGGAATAGGAGAAAGTTTGGGAAATTCCATTAACCCCATTGCAGATACAGCTAGACTATTTATGGGAAATGTAGGCTATGTTGTAGTTACATTTGCAGCAATATTAGCATTTGTATCTACAGCAAATGCAGGTATTATGGCAGCATCTCGCTACCCCCTTGCTCTAAGTAGAGACAAGCTTCTACCATATTTTATATGTAGGATTCATGCAAAATACAAAACACCAATAATTTCAATTATATTAACAGGAATTTTTATAAGCTTTTCAATAATTATGCCATTAGAAACACTTGCCAAAACAGCCTCAGCAGTTATATTAATGACTTATATACTAACTAACCTATCCCTAATTATAATTAGAGAAAGCAATATAGTTAACTATAAACCGACTTTTAAAGTCTATTTTTATCCATGGGTACAAATATTTACTATAGTTGTTTTTTCATATTTTATAAAGGAGTTAGGAGTAACAGCAGTAAAAATGAGTATAATCCTAGTTATCTTTAGTTTTGTAGTTTATTTTACATATGGGAAAAAGCATTCAAGTAAAGAATACGCTCTTTTACATTTGTTACTTAGAATAACAGAAAGTATTAACTTTAATCACGACCTTGAAGGAGAACTTAGAGATATTATTCATGAAAGGGAAAATATAGAGTTAGACGATTTTGATAATTTAGTTAAAGAAGCAACTATACTGGATTTAGAAGGCCCAATGGAATTAGACAAATTATTTGAAATAGAAGCAGAAAGATTAAGTATTCTATTAAATAAAAAAAAGGAAGAGTTAATATATAGATTTAATGAAAGGGAAAGAGAAAGTTCTACTGCTATTACCGAATTTACAGCTATACCCCATATTATTATAGAAGATATACAAAAATTTCATATGGTAGTAATTAGGTGTAGAGAGGGAATAAAATTTAATGATAAAAAAACAAATATAAAAGCTGTTTTTATGTTTATTAGCTCTAAAAATCTACATAAAACACACTTAAAAATATTAGCTTCTATAGCAAGTCTTATAAAAGAGGAAGGTTTTGAAAAAAGATGGGTAGAAGCAAAAAATGAGGATTATTTGAGAGACATAGTATTGCTTAGTAAAAGAGAGAGAAAAAAAATGTAGGATTTTAAAATAAATAAATGTTTATTATAAATGTGTAAATAGCGAGAAATACCTAAAAATTATAAAAAAACAGATAAGAATATATTTAATTTTAGCATTAGTGTTCAAATTTGAAAAAATATTCTTGAAATAGAATTTTTTTTTAAAAACGGAACAAAAAAATGTTGACACTTGCAAGTAATTTATATATAATAGTCATATAAATAAATGACATTGAATTTATAGGTTATCTTTGTTAATGTACTGAAATTATTTTTGTATTATTACCTATTATTTTTTATTATTTTCTTTTATTATTACTTTAAAACAAAGATAACAAACAGAAAAGCAGGAAAACCTGCTTATTTCTGCTTTTATTATGTTCTGTTTTTGAATTTTTTTCAAAAATAGAACAAAAAATATTGACAAATATTAGAAAAAGCTGTATACTTACAATGTGAACGATCAGGAGATTGTTTAATCAGACATCCACAATTAGATTTGACTATTTTCATTGAAACAACATTTATTTTTAATTGTCGATTTTTATTATTACCCACTAAAAAAGAGTAAGCCGATAGGCTTATTCTTTTTTTTTGAAAAAATAAAAATAAAAAATGGAAGATAGGAATCTTAGGAGTTATAATTTATATGAGTGTTTCAAATAAAGTTGATACCTTAATATATAAAAATAAATTTTTTTAATCATATATCATTAATAGCTAAACCTCTGTAATTAATTATGCTAATGTTGAAAAAAGAGTTTTATTTGCGTCAGATTTGTATATGATCATTTTCTTAGCTAAAGAATTGTACAAGAGTGAAGAAAATTAGCTACTTGCCTTTATTAAGCTAAAAAATTAATATCTTAAAAAAGAATTGATTTGGCTTAAAGAAGTAGATAGAGTTTTTTTTCAATATATATTTAGAAATTTAGATACTGCTTTTAAAAACTTTTTTCAAAAGAAAAGTAAATATCCTGAATTCAAATTTAAAAGAAATAATATCAAATCTTATACAATTAAAAATACTAATAATTTAATAAGAATTAAAGATAATATGTTAAAATTCTCAAAATTAGGATTGTTAAAAACTAAATTTCATAAACAAATACCTTAAAATTATAAAATATTATCTACTATGGTTAGTCAAGTACCAACAGGGATTTGTTTTGTTAGTATTAGAACTGAACTTGAAAAAAATAATAAAAGTTCCAAATGATAACAATATGATAGTTTTAAATTTTTCAATGGGAGAACTCTTTGTTATTTTTGAAAAGCAAAGAGCTGATTATCCAAGATTTTTCAAATTGTTAGAATCTAAACTTGTAAAGATAAATAAACTATCCAACAAGTAAAATCTGTTCAGTTTGTGGTGGAGTATGTCACCCATTTAAAAAGTAGTATTTATGTAAAAAATAAATACATGAGATATATAGAATACATTTGTGTAAATAATAGAAAAAGGTTAAAATATTAACAATATAATTTTTTTACATAAAAATTCTTTAGTGAAACTACTTGAGAATGTGGATACTTAAAAGTTTCTAATAAAATAAGACTGTGGAGTTAATTAGTTGCAAAAGTTAATTAATTCATTTGGACTAGTTTCATTGTAAAAGAGTTGAAAATGTGTTAAAATTTATGTGGCCTAATGGAAAAGAGGTGAAAGATTTTGAAGATATATAATTTATTTCCTTTGGTAGCAGGAAAGATACCAGAATGGAAAGAAAAACTTAACCATATTGAATATATGGGTTTCGATCATATTTATATAAATCCAATATTTTCGACAGGATATAGTAAAAATCTTTATGCCCCTAAGAATTTTGATGACTTTTCTGATCAAGTAATTGATATTTTTTCAGATAAAAATGGTCTTGAGCAATTTAAGGAATTTATTAATGAAGCACATAAGAGAAACATAAAAATCATTTTTGAGCTCATCTTTACCCATACATCTATCGACTCAGAACTCCTTATAGAACACCCTGAATGGTATAAATATGAAGAAGGACAAGTGAAGAGGTATTCTATCAAAAATAATTCAACTTGGATAGAGTGGGGAGATTTGATTGAGATAAATAATAGTTGTGATGATGACCTAGTAAGGAAGGAGCTTTGGGCTTATTGGAAAGATTTAGTTCAAAAAATCATTGAATGTGGTGTAGATTTGATAAAAGTGCATTCTTCATTTAATTTGCCACAAGAATTTCTTAAAGAGTTAATATCAGTTACAAAGAAAAAAAATCCTGAAGTTAAATTTATAGGTGATAATCTTGGAGCAAACTTTGGAGATATGATAGATCTTGCCCATGCAGGAGTAGATTATTTATTTACAAGTTTTAAATGGTGGGATTTTAAATCTACATGGTTTTTAGAACAGCATTATAAATTGAAAGAATTTGTAAAACTGATTAGTTTTCCTGAAAATTATGATACAGAAAGACTAGCGAAGCGTTATGAAGGAAATATTAATGCAATTAAAATATGGTATGCTCTTTCAGCCCTTATGAATACCGGTGTGATGATGCCTATAGGCTTTGAAAAGGGAAGCAAAGTTAGGTTAAATGACTTGACTTCATTCACCTATGAAATAGAGGAAGAAAACTTTAATTTAAAAGAGTATGTAAAAATATACAATGAATTAAAAAATAAGTTTAAAGTGTTTAGAGAGGAAAATGATATATTTATTTTAAGTCAAAATAATAAAAATATATTTGTTATAAAAAAAGTTAGTCAAAGCAAGGAAGAAACAGTTCTGATTATAGCCAATTTAAACTTCAATTTAAAAGAAAAATTATTGTTGGAAGATTTATACAGTATCTTGGAGAGTAAAAAAATATTGGATATTTCTGTAGAAAGTCAGGAAGAGATTAATCAAAAGAAATATGAAATAATATTAAATCCTGGAGATGTAAAGATACTATATTCAAAAAAATTAATTAAATACTAAAATATTTAAAAATAAAAAAGAATGTGGGGGGTAGAAAATGTTACAAAGAACGGATAAAGCAGTATTTGATATTATCAAAAAAGAAGAAGATAGACAAGAATATGGAATTGAGTTGATAGCTTCTGAAAATTTTGTATCAAAAGCTGTTATGGAAGTTACTGGTAGTGTGCTTACAAACAAGTATGCAGAAGGTTATCCAGGAAAAAGATACTATGGAGGATGTCAGTTTGTTGATGAAGTGGAAGCATTGGCAATAGATAGAGTAAAAGAGATGTTTGGAGCGAAATATGCAAATGTTCAAGCTCATAGTGGTTCGCAGGCTAATATGGCAGTATATATGGCTCTTGTTGAACCAAAAGATAAAGTTATGGGTATGGCTTTAGATGCTGGTGGACATTTAACTCATGGTCTACACATTAACTTCTCAGGGTTATTATATAATATAGTTTCATATGGAGTAGATAAAGAGACTGAAAGATTAGATTATGATGAAATTGAAAGAATAGCACTTGGAGAAAAGCCAAAAATGATAATAGCTGGAGCTAGTGCATATCCTAGAGAGATAGATTTTAAAAGATTTAGAGAAATAGCAGATAAAGTAGGAGCATATTTATTTGTAGATATGGCTCATATAGCGGGACTTGTTGCTGCCGGAGAGCATCAAAATCCAGTTGAGTATGCACATGTTGTAACATCGACGACACATAAAACTCTTAGAGGACCAAGAGGAGGTCTTATTCTTACAAATAATGAAGAGATAGCTAAAAAACTTGATAAAGTTATCTTCCCTGGAATTCAAGGTGGACCATTAATGCATGTGATAGCTGGAAAAGCAGTAGCTTTTGGAGAAGCATTACAACCAGAGTATAAAGAGTATCAAAAACAAGTTATAAAAAATGCAAAAGCTCTATCAAAAGGTCTTATTGAAAGAGGGTTTAGAATAGTAAGTGGTGGGACAGATAATCACTTATTATTAGTAGACTTGAGATCAAAGGGGATTACAGGTAAAGTAGCAGAAACTTTATTAGTAGAAGCAGAAATTACATGTAATAAAAATGGAATTCCTAATGATCCAGAAAAACCATGGATTACTAGTGGAGTAAGATTAGGAACACCTGCTGTTACTACTAGGGGGATGAAAGAAGTAGAGATGGATATTATAGCAGGTCTTATAGCAAGAGTTCTTGATAATCCAGACGATGTGCAAGTAAGAGAAGAAGTTAAAAAAGAAGTTCATAAATTGGGGATGAAGTTTCCCCTTTACAAAGGATAGTAGATAATTAGTGAAAGAATGTGGAAACACATTCTTTTTACTTTATTGCTAAGTGATATTGATGAAAAAAATAAAATGAATAAAATATAGAGTTTACTGAAGAATTAAAAATAGTAGACATGAAATTTCATAAAGTGCACGAATAATAAATTAAATAAAATTATTGGTTATTTTAATAGGTTATGTATAGTTGGCTACGAGAATGATACCTAAATTTTCTTAGGCTTCTGTCTAAAGATTTTAGTTTGTTTCTATAAAATTTTTAAATTACTATGATTTTATATTGAGATTTTTAAATAAAAATTTTTTTGAAAAAAAAAAGAATCTTCATACTCCTTATGAAAACTCTTTTTTTCTCCAATAATTCTGGAAGTTAACAACAACTATTAACACAACAATATTTATTTCGGCAAAACAAAGATAAATCTTTAGAAAAAATTTAAAAAATTAGACTTAAATTTAGCATTTAATAAAATTTACAAATTATACATACTTAGGATAGTACAGTTAAAGTGAAAAGCAGATTAATTGACAAATAGTTCTCATTCTTATATACTTTATTTAGAATGTGTGAAGAATTATAAGAGAGAAGGTTGTGAAAAAATGCAAAAAATTGAAGTAGGGAGACTTTTACCGATGATAGTAAGTCTTGATTATGAGTTTACTAAATCGGAAAAAAAGGTAGCCCAAGTAATACTAGAAAAAACAGATGAAATCATATACAGTACAATAACTGATTTGTCCGATATGGCTAATGTGGGAGAAGCTACTATTATTAGATTTTGTAGAAAACTTGGTTTTAAAGGTTATCAAGGATTTAAAATGGCTCTTGCTCAAGAGATAACTATGAACCAAAATAGTGAAAACATTCTTTTTAATAGTCCGATAGAAGTTGAAGATACAATTGATGTAGTTGCACAAAAATTTTATAGTGTAAGTGAAAAAGCCCTTAAAGAAACTTTGTTATTATTAGACTATAAAACTCTTGAGCAAGTGGCAGGGTTAGTAAAGAAAGCTAAGAGAGTATTTTTCTTTGGAGTGGGATTTTCAGGAATAACAGCACTTGAAGCAAAATTTAAATTTATGCAAATAGGGCTTAACTCAGATGCTTATACAGATAACCATCTTATGGCTATGGTGGCTTCTACTATGACTGAAGAAGATGTAGTAATAGGGATATCTCATTCTGGAAGTGCGATAGAGACTGTTAAAGGTATAAAAATAGCAAAAGACAATGGTGTAAAAACTGTATGTATTACTCATCATGCAAAATCACCGATTACAAAAGAAGCAGAATATACACTACTGAATGGTTCTAAGGAAGGACCATTACAAGGTGGAGCAATTGGGACTAAAATAGCTCAATTATTTGTAATAGATCTTATTTATACACAGGTAGTAATGTTAAATGAAGAAAAAGCAATAGAATTAAAGAAAAAAGCAAGAGATGCGGTGCAAGGGAGTTTGTATTAAGGAGGAGAAATGGAAAAAATTGCAAGTTTTACAGTGAATCACTTGGATCTATTAAGGGGAGTATATGTATCAAGAAGAGATCAAATAGGAGTAGAAGTAGTTACAACATTTGATATTAGAATGAAAGTTCCTAATAAAGAACCGGTTATGAATACAGCGGAGATGCATGCTATAGAGCATTTAGCAGCAACATTTTTGAGAAATCATCCAACAAAAGCAAATGATGTAATATATTTTGGACCTATGGGATGTAGAACAGGATTTTATCTAATCTTAAAAGGTTATCTTGAGTCAAATGAAGTAATTGACTTAATAAAAGAAACATTTGAATTTGTAAGTAACTTTCATGATGAAATACCTGGGGCAAGTGCAAGAGATTGCGGTAATTATCACGACATGAATTTACCTATGGCTAGATATGAAGCAAATAAATATGTAGAAGAAGTTTTAAAAGGTATAAAAGAAGAAAATTTGGTTTATCCAAAGTAAAAGTTATAGAATAAAAAAGCTAGGCAATAAAAAAGTCCTAGCTTTTTTATTATTTAAATTTATCATATGAAATCTATAATTTATAAAAACAATTAATATCTGATAAGTAATAGTTAAGATTGACAAATTATTTTAACAACAAGATTTATATAGATAAATTTTTTTGCAAGAAATTATGTAAATATAAGGATATATACAAATTTTTTGTAGGTAACATTATAAATAGATTTAGTTATAAGAAGTTTTTTCAAAACCCTTTGTTTGTCTTTACTCTTTAGGTCAATTTCTTATTTTGATATATTTTCTATTGTTAAACCACAGAGGTAAATTCTTAAGTTTTACGAATATATGTTAGATATATTAAATAATTTGAATGAAAATTAAATTTGTTAAAATAAGAAGAAAATTTCCAAAAGAAATAATAAAAAGCAAGTGAAATTAACTGATAGAAATTTTTCAGAATTCATAGTATAATAAAATGGAGTTTATAAAAAAATAGTCTTACAAATTTGGAGTTTTATGACAAAAAACTTGATAAAGTTGGAGATTTTTTATATAATTTAATAAAATTGAGAAGAGGAGCTGAAATAGTTAATGAGATTATTAATTACAAAAGACGCTAATGAAATTGGAAAATGGGCAGCTGCTTATGTTGCAGAGAAAATCAGAAATTTTGAGCCAACAGCTGAGAAACCAAATTTTGTTTTAGGATTACCAACAGGAAGTTCGCCACTTGCAATGTACAGAGAGTTAATAAAACTTCATAAAGATGGAGTTATTAGTTTTAAGAATGTTGTAACATTTAATATGGATGAATATGTAGGATTGGAAAAAAGTCACCCTGAAAGTTATTATTCATTTATGCATAAAAACTTTTTTAATCATGTAGATATTCCAGAAGAAAACATTAATATGTTAGATGGAAATCCTGGAGATTTAGGCGAAAAAGAATTAAAAGCTGAGTGTGCTAGGTACGAAGCAAAGATAAAAGAAGTAGGTGGAGTTGATTTATTTTTAGGTGGTATAGGTGTAGATGGACATATTGCATTTAACGAACCAGGATCATCATTAACATCAAGAACAAGAGACAAAGAATTAACTATGGATACAAGAATAGCTAACTCAAGATTCTTTGATGGAGATGTAGATAAAGTACCTGAATTAGCATTAACAGTTGGAGTAGGAACTATATTAGATGCTAGAGAAGTATTAATTATGGTTAATGGACATGGTAAAGCAAGAGCATTATGGCATGCAGTAGAAGGTTCATACAACCACATGTGGACAATTTCTGCATTACAAACTCATGAAAAAGGAATCATTGTTTGTGATGAAGGTGCAACTGTTGAGTTAAAAGTAGGAACATATAGATACTTTAAAGATATCGAAGCTAAGAATTTAGATGGTGAAGCAAAACTTAAGGCTTTATATTAATAATTATTAGAGAAGGTGATTGTATGTACGCATTAGGAAATATAAAAATCTATACTGGTGAAGGTATAGTCCAAGGAAAATATATCTTGATAGATGGAGATAGAATTAAAGGTATCGTTGATACAGTTGATATAGGAGTAGAAGTAATAGATTTAGGAGGGAAAGTAATTTCTCCAGGGTTTATTGATTTACAATTAAATGGGTGTGGTGGAGTTCTATTTAACGATGAAATAACTCTAAAAACTATGGAAATTATGAATGAAACTAATCTAAAAACGGGTTGTACATCATATTTACCGACACTTATTACTACATCAGATGAGAATATTGAAAAAGCTTTGAATTTAGTAGCTAATAGTGAAGATTTGGAAAAAATTGGAGTATTAGGATTGCATATAGAAGGACCTTATATCAGTATGCCCAAAAGAGGAATTCATAATGAAAAATATGTTAGAGTTATGAACGATGCAATAATAGATAAAATTGCAAGAGCAGGTAAAGAGATAACTAAAATTATGACTATAGCTCCAGAGGTAGCCAAGGCTGAGCACTTGAGGAAACTTAAGGATAGTGGAATTAAATTAGCAATTGGTCATACTAATGCAACATATGAAGAAGTAATGGAAAAGGTTGAATACTATGAAATGGTTACTCATTTATTTAATGCTATGAGTTCATTTACACACAGAGAACCAGGAGTAGTAGGAGCAATTTTTGACTACAAAAACCTTGATTCAGGGATAATTGTTGATGGTGTACATGTACACTACAAATCAGTTGAAATTGCAAAGGAAATATTAAAAGAAAAATTATTCTTAGTAACTGATGCAGTTAGTCCCGTAGGAACTAATATGGAATACTTTATGTTTGAAGGAAACAAAGTATACTATAAAGATGGAAAGTGTATTTCAGCAGATGGAACACTAGGTGGTTCAGCTCTTACTATGATAGAAGGAGTTCAAAACTTAGTAAACCATGTTGGAGTATCATTAGAAGAAACATTAAAAATGGCCTCTACTTACCCTGCTAAAGCAATAAACGTTGATGATAGATATGGCTATGTTAAAGAAGGGTATATTGCTGACTTAGTAGTTTTAGATGAAAATCTTAAAATTACTAATATGGTAGTAAAAGGAAAGTTATTAAATAAATAATTATAAAGAATCTAGTTGTTTAACTAGGTTCTTTTTGCTTAGAATAATTTAAAAGCTTTAGTGGTAAAAATATTGGTATTCTAAAAAAATCATATATATTATGTTTTTAAAATGATAAAAAAATATTATAAAAAATGCATCTTGTGTGTTTATACTTACTCTTCATACTAATTTTTTGTTTGAAAGTTGATTTTTCTTCTCAAGAAAAAGAAAATTTGATAAAATGTACACAAAAGGAGGAGAGTATGAACTTATTAAAATTTATAGATGAAGTTCCTTCAGTAGAAGAAGCTTTGGAGTTATTTAAACTTGGAGGAAGTAGGCTACAAGAATTATTATTAGTAGCGAATAGAGTAAGAGAAAAGTATTGTGGTAATGAAATAAATGTAACAACACTTACAAATGCCAAAGCAGGAGAGTGTTTAGAAGATTGTAAGTTTTGTGCTCAATCGGTTCATTATGCTACTAATATTAATACTTATTCATTAAAAGATAAAGAAGTAATTATTGAAGAATTTGATAGAGCAATAAAAGAAAATGGAGTAGATACATTTTGTCTTGTGACAGCTACAAGAGGTTTAGTAAAAGAAGATGAAGATTATGGGAGAATAATTGATATAGCAAAGGAATTGAAGAGTAGAAATCATGAAATTAAACTCTGTGCAAGTATGGGTATGACAAATAAAGAAACAGCTAAAGGTCTTTTTGAAGCAGGAATAGATGTATATAACTCTAACATACAAACAGCACCAAGTAAATATAAAGAAAGAGTATCTACTACACATACAATAGAAGATAGAATGAAAACATTAAAAAGTGCAAAAGAAGCAGGGCTTAAAATTTGTACAGGAGGAATAGTAGGTCTTGGTGAAACACATGAAGACCAAGTAGAGATGGCATTTACCCTAAAGGAAATGGATGCTGATATAATTCCTATAAATGTATTAACGCAAATTAAAGGAACTCCCTGTGAAGAGGAAAAGAGTAAAGATATTTTTGAAATTCTAAAGACCATAGCTATATTTAGGATAATTAATAAAAAAGCATGGTTAAAAATTGGTGCAGGAAGAGAAAGAAGCCTCAAGGACTTTATGGGACTTGCTTTTATGTCTGGAGCTAACTCTATGATAGTAGGAGGTTATTTAACTACTAGGGGTAGAAGTGTAGAAGATGATATGAAGTTTATAAGCGATATAAAAAAAATATGGAATTCGTAACATGCTTCCTCACTAAACATATGTAAATCGTAAATGGTTTTTATGAGACTTCTTGGGATATTAGTAACCTAATGTTATTACGATTACTAAGTTTTTTTGGTAAACCCCACCCTGTTTATATTTAATATTTCAACAACAATTTATTCTGATTTTTTAATCTTTTTAGTGAATTTTTGCTAATTAAATTTTTTGTTTGTATCAATTGTTTGAAAACTTTACTATAAAATATTTTAAATAATCTTAAGTAGCAAAGGTATGTGGAGTAATAGTTAGAAAGTAAAGAAACACTAGCTTTTTATAATTTTATTATCTTTAAAGCTAAAAAATTATTTGGTTTGGGGCAAATCTTGAGCTTATTTAAATAAGCTCAAGACCTACTTCTACATGATTCTTAATGATTAAGAGTAAAAATTTATTAGGCTAATCTTCATAAATTTTTGTGGATTCCTAGTTTAAAAATTTTCAATCAATAAATTAACTTAGAGATAAAAAATGCAAAATCTAAGATACTCCTAATTTTATAATATAGATTGTTTATAAAAATAGAAGCTAACTTTAGAATTTTTTTGAGTTTAATATTGGTAATTTACTTTCCTTCGCCAAGAGTAATTGAGTGTGAAGGCGTGTTATTTAAAGACTCCTTTGGAAAAATAAAATATTGTCGTCTATAGTTACCATATACATTTTTACCATTTTTTTTATCAATTCTTAAATTATAAACTCTTATAAATTGCTTAACAGGGTCTGTTTGCTCATAATTTAGAGTTTCTATATGTTTATACGATGTTTCATCTTCATATTTAAATGATATTTCATAAGTTATGCTTTTAATATTTCTAACAGCTTTTGTTATTTCTACTAGTTTCTTATAAAGGTCTATATCTTCATAGACAGCACTTTCAGCAAATGGAAGTTCTTTTGCTTTTATATAATGTTCTCGAGCTCTTTCTTGTCCGGTTTTAATAACTTTTTCATACATACTTGGTTCTCTCTGAGTATCATATTTTAGAATAAAATGTGCAGGGTGCAGGGTATCTATGCTATTAGAATTCCACCCGTCGGTCATAACCACCTTTTCCTGTTTTATTTTAGAACTCAAATATTTCAAAGTATTCTTGTCATAAAGACTTTCATTAAAGTAAGAGATATCTAAAAATTTAAAAGATATTTCTACTAGGTTTTTTTCCTGAACTTCAAAGGATATTCCATTTATGATACCTGCCAATAGGACTGAATCACTGTCATATGGCATGCCAGGTAAGAAAGAAACTCCAGGAAGATCAGCAGATGCAACAGAATCAGATACATATAATACTGCTGTTACAACTCTAATAGAATTAATAGAAAAAATTCTAACTTTTTTCCTGT
>CAZFBB010000071.1:11216-15110 GCA_964517235.1 uncultured Fusobacteriaceae bacterium | reverse complement strand
ACACAATGTATAGAGCAGAATTTTAGGGAGGTTAGATGTATAAAATTAGAGAATTGTCAAATGGGATGAAGGTATTGTTAGAAGACCTTCCCAATTTAAACTCTGTTTCTTTGGGAGTTTATGTCAAAACTGGGAGCAAAAATGAAGTAGAAGGTGAATTTGGCGTTTCACATCTTTTGGAACATATGGTTTTTAAAGGGACGGAAAAAAGAAGTGCTAAAGAGATAAGTGAAGTAATTGATAATATAGGTGGACAGATAAATGCTTATACAAGTAAAGAAGTAACAGCATTTTATACAGTACTACTAGCTGAACATATAAATGTAGGTGTGGATATTTTATCGGATATACTTTTAAATTCAACTTTTACAGAAGATAATTTAGATAAAGAGAAAAAAGTAGTTATTGAAGAGATTAATATGTATGAAGATGTGCCAGAAGATTTAGTACATGATATGAACTCTCAATTTGTAATAGATGGTACTCAAGGAAAGCCTATATTGGGGACAATTGAAAGTGTCAATAATATTAATAGAGAAATTATGGTAAAATATTATGAAAATTGGTATAGACCTGATAATATGGTTATTTCTGTTGCGGGGAAGATAGACGAAGAAACTTTAATGGAACAGTTAGAAAAGGCTTTTGGTGTATTTAAGAAAAAAAGTTTAGGTTCAAGCAAAAACCTTAACTTTACAATAAAAACAAAAAATAATATAATAAATAGAAAAACTAATCAAATTCACTTATGTTTTAATACTAAAGGAACTTCATATTTAGATGATGAAAGGTATATATTGTCTATTATATCTAATATTTTAGGTGGAAATATGAGTTCAAGGTTGTTTCAAAAAATAAGAGAAGATAGGGGTCTTTGCTACTCTGTTTATACATATCTTTCTTCATATGAAGAGGGAGGACTTTTTACAGTATATGTAGGTACAACAAAAGAAAACTATAAAGAAGTAGTAGGCATTATTAAAGAAGAATTTATGGATATAAAAGAAAATGGAATAGAAGAGGGAGAACTTGAAAAGGCTAAAAATCAGCTATTAAGTTCTATGATACTTGGTCTTGAAAGTAGTAAATCTAGAATGGCTCGTATGGCAAGCAACTATTTGTCTCTTGGAAGAATAATGCCAGTAGAAGAGATTATAGAAAAAGTTAATAAAGTAGATATGGAAAGTATAAAAATTTTTGCTAAAAATATTTTTGATGAAAAAAATTATTCTAGTACAATTTTGGGAGATATAGAAGATGAAAGAAGTTAAAGTAAAAGTTCTAAAAGATAAAGGAGTAAAACTTCCAAAATATATGACAGAAGGTTCTGCTGGAATGGACGTTTATGCTCATATTGAAGAAGATATTATAATAAAACCTTTAGAGAGAGTTTTGGTACCAACAGGGTTAAAAGTAGAAATACCATATGGTTATGAGGTTCAAGTGAGGCCAAGAAGTGGGTTGGCAATAAAACATGGTATAACTCTTTTGAATACTCCGGGAACTATAGATAGTGATTTTCGTGGAGAAATAAAAGTTATTATGATAAATATAAGTAATGAAGAATTCGTCATAAAGGCTGATGAAAGAATTGGACAATTAGTACTTAATAGAGTATATAAATGTGTTTGGATTGAAAGCGAAGAATTAGAAGGTACCCGAAGAGGTCAAGGAGGATTTGGCCATACGGGGAAAAAATAAGGAGGATTAATGGGTATAGTATACGCAGTTACTTCGGGAAAAGGTGGAGTAGGAAAAACAACAACAGTTGCTAATTTGAGTACAGGTCTTGCTATGCAAGGTCATTCTGTGGCAGTTGTTGATGGAGATATTGGTTTAAGAAATTTAGACTTAGTAATGGGACTAGAAAATAGAATTGTTTATGATTTAGTTGATGTTGTTGAGGGAAGAGCTACGTTAAAACAAGCTCTTATAAAAGACAAAAAATTGAAATCAAAACTTCAATTATTACCTGCATCACAAACGAAGGATAAAACAGCTGTTAGTCCTGAGAAGATGGCTGCATTAGCGGCAGAACTAAAGGAACAATTTGATTATGTATTTTTAGATTCTCCTGCTGGAATAGAACAAGGGTTTAGAAACTCTGTAGCAGGTGCAGATGAAATTATAATAGTTACTAATCCAGAATTGTCTGCAATAAGGGATGCTGATAGAATAGTAGGGCTTTTAGATTCATTTGGAAAGAAAGCACCATTATTGGCTGTAAATCGAATTAGAACAGATATGGTTAGAAAAGGTGAGATGATTCAAGTAGAGGAAATTATAGAAGCTCTTGAAATTGAGCTTTTAGGTGTTATACCAGATGATCAAGCAGTAATTGTTTCTACTAACAGAGGTGAAGCGGTTATTAGAGATGAAGATAGTAAAGCTGCAAAGGCCTATAGTAATATAGTAAGAAGGCTCATGGGAGAAGATGTACCTTTAATGGAATTAGATGGCAAAAACTCATTTGTTGAGAAATTGTTTGGATTATTTAAAAGGTAAGGGTGATTTTAATGTTTAACTTGTTTGGAAAAAAAGAAAAAAGTGCTTCAATAGCAAGTAGTAGATTAAAAGTTGTTATTACTCAAGATAGGGCTAATATAAACAAAGAAGTTTTAGAAGATTTAAAAAAAGATGTTTTAGATGTTTTTAATAGATACTTAATTATAGATGAGAGTGGATTAGAGTGTTTAGTAAAAAAAGAACATGAAAGAAATGTCGGTTTATCTATCTCTATTCCGGTAAAAAAGGTAAAGAAGAGAGTGAATGTTTTAGATGAAGATTAATCCAAGAGATATTAAGTTAATTCTTAAAAAACTTAAAAAATTGGATATGTTATTGCTTTTAAATGCTCTATGTATAGTACTTATTAGTTTAATATCTATATATAGTGCAACATATACGAAAACAGATGTATTTTTTAGAAAGCAATTAATATTTGTTCCATTAGCAATAATAATTTTTATAGTTTTTTCCCTTATTGACTATAGACTTTATGCTAAGTATACAAAACTTATTTATGTTTTTAATGTTTTGTTTCTCTTGTCGGTCTTTTTCTTTGGAACAAAGATATTAGGAGCTCAGAGGTGGATAAGAATAGGAACGATAGGTGTTCAGCCTTCGGAATTTGCAAAACTATTTGTTGTTTTAACTTTTTCTGAACTTCTTGTAAATGGATATAAAGATAGTTTTAGAGGGCTAAAAACCATAATAACTAGTGGTTTTCACATATTACCAATATTTTTATTAATTGCAAAACAACCGGATTTAGGAACCTCTTTGGTATTAGTTTTTTTGTATATGGTGTTGATATTCTTAAATGGTATAGATATGGAAACTTATTTGGGAATAATACTAAGTGGAATTGTTGCGATGCCTTTTGGTTACTTTTTTTTACTAAAAGATTATCAAAAGCAAAGAATACTTACTTTTTTGAATCCAGAAGCAGATATATTAGGCAGTGGTTGGAATGTAATTCAATCTATGATAGCAGTAGGTTCAGGTGGATTAAGTGGAAAGGGAATATTACAAGGGACACAAAATAAATTAAAATTTCTACCAGAAGCACATACAGATTTTATTTTTGCTGTATTAAGTGAAGAAACTGGATTTTTAGGTGGTTTTTTGGTTATATTTCTATATACACTTTTATTGTTTTCAATAATAAAAATAGGTCAAAGGTCTGAAGATAGATATGGACAGCTTATATCTTTTGGTATAGCAACAATAATATTTTTTCATACAATAGTAAATATAGGAATGGTAATAGGTGTAATGCCTGTAACAGGTTTACCATTACTTTTAATGAACTATGGAGGAACATCATTATTGTTTGTATTTACTATGTTAGGTATAGTACAAAGTGTAAAAATATATGGAAGCAAGTAGGCT
>CAZFBB010000071.1:0-11116 GCA_964517235.1 uncultured Fusobacteriaceae bacterium | reverse complement strand
TCAAATATTTAAAATGTTTAAAAAGGGTGATATAAGAGTTAATGGTAAAAAAGTAAAGGAAAATATAAGACTTAATTTGGGAGACCTTCTCTATATATATAAATTGGAGAAAAGGGTAGAAGAGGACTTTATTAAGCTTACCGAAGAAGAAGAGAATATAATAAAAAATGGTCTTTGTTATGAAGATAAGAATATTTTTGTTTTTAATAAACCATATGGTTTAGTAATGCATAAGGGAAGTGGATTTGAGTATGGTTTAGTTGAAATTTTTAAAAGTTATTATAAGAACAATGAGGTTACATTTGTGAATAGACTAGATAAGGATACAAGTGGTTTAGTAGTAGGAAGTAAAAATATAATCTGGACTAGAAAATTAACTGAAATTATTAGAGAAAGAAATATTAATAAACATTATTTTGCTTTGGTAAAGGGGAAGTTGCCTGAAGAAAATATTAAGATAGAAGTAAATATGGAAAATACAGGAAAAAAAATGGAAGTAATAAGAGATAGAGGGAAAAAATCTATTACAATTTTTAGAGAAATATATACAAATGGGGAGTATAGTGTGGTAGAAGCTATATTAGAAACAGGAAGAAAGCATCAAATAAGAGTACATTTATCTCATATAAAACACCCTATAGTAGGAGATAAAAAATATGGTGGAGAAAAAGATAAAAGAATGTATTTGCACTCGTACAAATTAGAAATACCAGAGATTAGTCTTTATGTAGAAGCTCCTATTCCGAGGGAATTTATGATTATAATAGAAAAGGGGAAATAATTAATAGTTGGAAATATTTAAACTTATAAATTGAATAAATTTTATTAGTCATAAATAAATATTGTAATTTCAGTTAAAATATTCTATTTAATCTCTGGACTTTTATGTTAGAGAGTCTAAATTTTATGGGAAAATAAAAGTATTTTTAATTTTAGGATTTATATTAATTTAGTATAAACATGACATAAATCAATAATGTGTACCTTTTAAGACTGAGTCTTTACTCCTCCCCCTTCAAAGGGGGAAGAGATAATTTTAATTATAGTATTTTATTTAAAAAGTTATAAGTTAAGATATAAAAAGATACTTTAACTCTAAATAAGTTGGTTACAATCGACTAAAAGTTTAAATTTTATAAGAAAAATTAATTTTTACAATAATCCCATGTATTTACCTACTACTCCTATTAGAATAGTCAGTAATATTAAATATATCGGTTTTTTTCCTGCTTTGAGCATAGCATAGATTCCAATAGTGTAAAGTAGTGGCAACAGATTAGGTATTACCAAATCTAAAACATCTCTTTGAATTGATATATTCATCTCACCAGTAACTATTGATATTGGAGTTTCTAATCTTATAAAAGTGGCAACTAAAGCTCCTACTACTGTTAATCCTAGTATAAGAGAAGCTCTTGTTACATGTTTAGTACCTTCCTTTAATTTGCTAATAGCTTCTACTCCCATTTTATAGGCATAATGTATTAATCCAAATCTAAGAAGAAAATGAATAAGATTAAACATAATTAAAAACAATAATGGACCAAATATAGATCCTTCCATAGCCAAAGAAATTCCGATACTTGCAGAGATAGGTAGTAGTGTAAACCAAAAAAGAGCGTCTCCTATACCACCAAGTGGACCCATTAATGCTATTTTGATAGCTCTGATTGTTTCTTTTTTTTCTTTATTTTCCTCCATAGCTGTTACTATTCCTTGAACAAATGTTACCAAAAAAGGATGTACATTAAAAAATTCCATATGCAACTTCATAGAAGAGGATAAATCCTTTTTATTTTTATGTATTTTTTTTAAAGCTGGAGTCAAACTATAAAGCCATCCACAGGCTTGCATTCTTTCATAGTTAAAAGAAGCTTGTAGAAGTAATGATCTCCATGCCATTTGATTTAGTTCCTTAGAAGTTATCTTTTTATTGGTACTTTTATCTTCCCAATCTGTAATGGCTATGTTACTATATTCCACTATCTTCACCACCTTCAAAAGAAATTTCAGAAGATTTTGAGAGAGCATTTATTTTTTTATTTTGGGAATAATCATAAATGGCAATACAAGTTGCAATTGCGGCAATGGCTAAAATTGGAAGTTTTAAATAAGTTGCAAGTATAAATCCTAATATTAAAAAGATTAAAAAATCTTTTTTAAACATAATCTTAATTAACATTGCAAATCCAATTGCTGGCATCATTCCTCCTGCAACTCCTAATCCATCAACAAGTTTTTTTGGTAGCATAGTTACAATTTGAGCTGCAGACTCGGCTCCAAAATAAATTGGGAGGAATGTGATTGAAAAATAAAATAAGAACAAAATAGTCATTCCTAAATAGTTAATTTTTTCAATTCCTTTTAAGTTGGCCTGTTCAGCATATATATCTCCTTTGTGCATTACAGGGGAAAAAGCTGTAAATAAAAATGTTATACAAGCTTGTACTGCTACTGCAAAAGGAATTGCAATTCCTATAGCTGTTTTAGGATCTTGTTTTGTTAAAATTGCAAATGTAGAACCAATAATGCCTCCAATTACTACATTAGGTGGCTGTGCTCCTCCAACAGGAACAGCTCCAAGCCAAATGAGCTCAAAAGTTGCCCCAGCTATTAAACCTGTTTTTAAATCACCTAGAATTAATCCAATAACCATTCCAGTTACTAAAGGTCTATGAAAGTGAAATAAACCGTTAAATAAGTCTATTCCAGCTAAACCAGCAAATAATCCTATTATTAGTGCTGATGTAAACATAAATTTCTCCTTTCTTTTAATTAAATTAATTTCATAATATCCTCTTTAGACTCTGTAGGAACTCTTTGAATTTCTAACTTTATACCTAAATCATTTAATTTATAAAATGTTTGAATATCTTCATTATTAACACAAACTGACTTTGATATCTGTTTTTTTCCCTGTTCCATATGCATATTACCTATATTTACTAGAGATATTGGAACTCCTCCTTTAACTAACTTTAGAACATCTTGAGGAGTTTCTACAATTAGTGCGATTATTTGTTTTTCTGAAGCACTGTGAATTATGTCAATAGTTTTTTGTATACTAAAAAATCTTGTTTGTACCCCTTGTGGTGTAGCTATATTCATTAATGATTGTCTCATTTCATCATTGCATACAGAATCATTGGGAACAAGCAATAAGTTTGCACCAACATAATTAATCCACGCTGTTGCTACTTGGCCATGTATTAATCTATTGTCAATTCTGACTAAAACTATATTGAGCTTTTTCATCTCCTCCTCCTTATATATTTCCTTCAAAATTTTTATGTTTTATTTGACTTTTTTTGAAAGAATCTAATTCACGTCTTCCTTCTTCAATCATTTCTAGAAGACATTCTTCCAAGGAAGAGAATTCTCTCAAGTTTAAAGCCAATATTACCAAGGGGAGATTGATTCCTCCTATAACTTCTACTCTTCTAAGTTCTTGCCCCAACAAAACTCCAGTATTAAAAGGTGTTCCTCCTTTTATATCTGATAAAATTAGTGTGCCATCTTCATTTCCTAATTGGAAAATACTTTTTTTTAAATTTTTTTTAAATAAGTCTAGTGACATTCCTTCATTGTAATTTTGAAATGAAATCTTATTTTGTTTTCCCATAATTAATTCAATAGTTTTTTCAATACCTGATGAAAACCCTCCATGGCCTGTTATTATAATTGAAAACATGACTAACTCCTATTCTAACATTTAACATAGTTGTGTTATTGCAAAATTATCTTATTTTCTGCACCTGTTAATTTTATCTTAGTTTTTATTAGTTCTTTAGAAACCAATCTTCCCTCACCCATGATTTTTCTTAAATCATAATCAAAGGGATTGTCCTTTAAATATCCTTGAAAACCTTTTATAAAGGATATTTTAATATCTGTATCTAAATTTATTTTATTTATTCCAAATTTAATAACTTTTTTAATTTGTTCATTACTCAATCCTGAAGAACCATGCAAAACTAAGCCTATTTCATTACCTAATTGATTTCTAATTTCTCCTATTAGTTTGTAGTTTAGTTTTGGAACCCCTTTATAAATACCGTGTGTTGTTCCAATTGCAATAGCTAGCGTGTCAACTTTAGTTAAAGAGACAAAATATTTTGCTTCTTTTGGAACTGTGTAGATAGGTTCTTTACATATAATATCCTCTTCCTTCCCACCAATTATACCAAGTTCAGCTTCTACTATTTTATATCCAGCATATTCTTTTATACATTTTGAAATACTTAGATTCTTCTCAAAACTTTCTTTAGACTTATCAATCATAACTGAAGAAAATATAGGACTCTCTATACATTTTTTTACTATTAATTCAGATCTTCCATGATCTAAATGAATAAATACATCAGGATTTTCATTTGCTACTTTCAATATATTTTCTGCATATTTAAAACCTGCATATTTTATTGCACTTTCGGTTATCTGTAATATAATAGGGGAATTTAGTTCTTTTGCAGCTTCTACGATAGCCTGTGTAGTTTCCATATTTGTAGTATTTATAGCTGGGATAGCAAATTTTTCATTAATGGCTCTTTTTAAATACTCCTTTAACTTTAAAGACTTATTCATAAGTACGAACTCCTTTTATATTCATATATTATAACACCTTTGACTATTCTATTAACTTCTCCTGTTGGACATGGATTATCTGGTGTTATATTACAAGCTATTGATCTCATAAATGAATATATTTGACATGGAAGTAAAAAAAGTAATGATTGCATTATATTATTTTCTGTAATATATTTAAAATTAAATAAAGTAGACTTTAAATTCTCTACGTTATTTAAATTTTTGTTGGAATTAAATGCTATTATGTTAGCTTGATTGTCATTTACTATTTCAGCTACCAAATCTAGGTCATATTTAATAGAATAGTCATCATTCGAAAGAAAGCTAAATATTAGAGTTTCTTTATTTATTATTGATTTTGGTCCATGTCTAAAGCCTAATGGAGTATCAAACATAGTAATTATTTGTCCATTGCAAAGTTCAAGAAGTTTTAAGCTTAACTCTTGAGCTAAGCCCTTGTAAGCTCCAGCTCCTAGGAAAACAACTCTTTTATGATTTTTATCTGCTATTTCTTTTGTATTTTTTGTTAAAATTTTTATATTATTTTCAATATAGTTGCTCAATTTGTTAACTTCAATAATAATTTTATCTATAGTTTTTAAATGAAAAATGGAATAAGCTGCCAATAACATAGATGAAAAACTACTGGTCATTGCAAAACCACTGTCATTTGCTTCTTCAGGCATAAAAACATTTAATTTATTTTTTATATTATATTTTGCCAATGCTCCCTCTTTATTACAAGTAATGGTAATATGTTTTACATCTGGTACTAAGTTATTTACAATGTCTATTGTTGCTAAACTTTCTGGAGAATTTCCCGACCTAGCAAATGAGATTAGGATGATATTTATATTTCTTAATATAAAATATTTTGGGTTGTTTACAATATCTGTTGTAGCAATTGATTCTACATCTAAATTAAACTCGTCTTTTAAATGTGGTGCTAATATATTTCCAATAAATTCAGAGGTGCCTGCACCTGTGAAGATAATTTTAGTTTTTTCATTGTAGATACCCCCTAAAAATTTTAATATTTTAGTTTTTTCATTTTTTATTATATTAACTGTTTCCCTCCATAATTTAGGTTGTTGCTCAATCTCCTTAGCTGTATGATATCCTTTTACCTTCAAAAGAAAATCTTTACTATAATTTAAATATCCCTCCATTGAATCATCCTCCTAAAGACAGACATCCGGACATCTGCATACAATAAGTCTAATACATTTAAACACAAATGTCAATAGTAGTAAAAAAAAATATAGGCAATTAGATATTATTTTTTAGTTGACTTTTCATTTGAACAACAATATACTTTTAGATATATGTAACTCAAATAACTACAGAAAGGGGATAAATTATGAAAAAAATAATAAAAAAAAATAACCTTTACTTGCAAGTTGCAGAAATTATAATAAATGATATAGTTAAAAAAAAATATGTTCCAAGAGATAAGTTACCTTCAGAAAAAGAACTGTCAGAAATATTTAGTGTAAGTAGATTTACCATAAGAGAAGCTCTTAGTTATCTAGAAAAAAATAATTATATTATTAAAAAACATGGAGTAGGGACTTTTATTAGGGAAGATGTATTAAATCAAAAATTATATAAATTTTATAGCTTTTCAAATGAGATGAGAAAACTTGGAAAGTCTCCATCAACAGAGATTATAAATTTTAGAAAGGAAAGACTTAATGAGTCAAATATCTTAAATGCACTAAATTTAGAAAAAGGCTCTATAATTATTATACTTGAAAGATTGAGACTTGCGGATAATGAAATTATAATGTATGAAACTTCTTATCTACCAAATAAATTTTTTTTTGATTTGGAAGAATCGACTTTTAAAAATAGATCCATGTATCAAGTTTTTCAAGAGGATTATGGTATAGTTTTCTCTGGTGCTAAGGAAAAATTTACTGCGATAATTCCCAATAAAAATATTAGAGAAAAATTGACTTTAGACAAATTGAAAGCTTGTATGAAAATTGAAAGATGTACTTTTATGAATGAAAAAGTAATTGAATATACTATTTCATACGCAGATAGTGAAAAAATGACTTTTGAAGTTGAGTTAAATGCAAACAATAATTTTTAGTTAGTAACTAGTAGAGAATAACTTTTAGTGAGTATGTAGTATTGAATAACTAGCAATTGGTGAATAGATAATGATTTTTTTTGATTAAATTAATAGTTAATTTATAGTTCAGGTTGAAGACAAACAACTAGTTTTTTGACAAAACATCATTACTTTTGTCTTGATACAAAAATAATACTACCTCTTAAGGATATAACTGAATTTACTTCAGACAAGTTTTCTTTATTCAGTAAAAATCAAGTACTCATATAAGAAATAAAATTAAGTAATCACTACAGTTACTAAATTTCAAAACTCGTTCTTAAGGTTCCTTTCGTTAACTTAATTTAAATTTCTTATATGGGTACACCTAAAATCAAGGACAAATAAAACTTTTTTTTTAAGAAAATTTTATTTGTCTTCAGTCTCTTTATAGTTTCTAATTATATTTTTTGATTGAAAAGATTAAAAATTTGAAAAAGTTTTTTTATTTTGACAAAAATTTGTAAAAGTGTTAAAATCTTTCGTGAAAATAAGTAAATAATTGTCCATATAATCCCTAGAATATGCAAGGGGAGTCTCTACCAGAAAAGCAAAAAATTTCTGACTATGGTTCCTCTAAAGTAAGTCTTATTGAGAACTGTAGTTTTTGATGAGACTTTTTATATTGTTTAGGGTAAAAAGTTAAAAGTTAACTTTTTGTCTTTTTCAATATTATACAGGAGGCTAAAAAAATGGATAGAACACAGGGCAGAAGAGGGTTAAGTGCTTATTTTAGATTAGAAGAGCATGGAACAAATATTAAAACAGAAGTTATTGGTGGAATAACTACATTTATTACTATGGCTTATATTATTTTTGTTAATCCTAATATACTTGGAGATGCAGGGATGGATAAGGGAGCATTGATTACAGTAACGTGTTTAGCGTCGTTTATAGGTACAATTATTACAGCTTTATGGGTAAATGTTCCCTTTGCAATGGCGCCTGGAATGGGACTTAATGCATTTTTTGCTTATACATTAGTAATAGGCCAAGGAGCAACTTGGCAAGAAGCACTAGGAGTAGTATTTTTTTCGGGAATAATATTTTTGTTATTTACACTTATTGGAGTAAGGGAAAAAGTGATTGATGCAATACCAGTATCATTAAGAGTAGCAGTATCGGCAGGAATTGGTGTATTTATTGCTTTTATAGGAATGCAAAATATGGGATTAGTAGTAGCAAATCCTGCAACTATAGTATCTTTAGGAACACTTACAAAACCAGTTATATTTGGAATGGTAGGTTTGATTTTGATTGCTATATTAGAAATCAAAAAAATAAAAGGGGCTCTTTTGATAGGAATACTAGCAAGTACTATACTAGGTTTATTAACTGGGGAAGTTGTTATTCCAAATGCAATAATATCAATGCCACCTAGTATAATGCCTATTGCATTTAAACTTGATTTGTTAGGTGCTTTAAAGGTGAGCATGATAGGGTCAATATTTTCATTTATGTTTGTTGATTTATTTGATTCAGTTGGAAGTATAATGGCTTGTGCATATGAAGCAGGAATGGTCGGTAAAGATGGAAAAATAAAAAAAGTTGGGAAAATACTAGAAGCTGACGCAGTTGCAACAATAGCAGGTTCTCTACTAGGAACTAGTACTACAACTACATATATAGAAGCAGCATCAGGTATAGCAACAGGAGCTAGAACTGGACTTGCTTCGGTAGTTACAGCCTTTTTATTCTTAATTGCAACATTATTCACACCGATAATTGGAATGGTACCGGGATTTGCAACAGCACCAGCACTTATTGTAGTAGGTGTATATATGTTTAAAAATGTAAAAGAAATAGATTTTAATAATTTTGAAGTGGCAATACCTTCATTTATAACTATTGCTACTATGCCTCTTACTTATAGTATAAGTACAGGATTAAGTTTTGGATTTGTTTCTTATATATTAATAGCTTTTGTAGCTGGAGATAGAAAAGAAATAAAACCAGCTATGTGGGTAATAGGTCTCTTAGCTTTGCTCAATATTATCTTTCACTAAAAATTAGATATTTATTAGAAAGACTGGATTTTAAAAGAATCTAGTCTTTTATTTTGTCTGAATTCTTTTTAGAAACTTTTTTCAAAAGAGGGGTAAATATCCCAAATTCAAATCTAAAAGAAATAATAAAAATTTCAAGTAACGACAATATAGTAGGGGTAGACTTTTTAATGAAGGAATTGTTTATTACTTTTGAAAAGAAAAGAGGTGATTATTTAAGATTTTTCAGATTATTAGAAACTAAACTTGTTAAAGTAAAGGAAAATTGTCGCAATATTATTAACTATACCTATAGATTGTAATAACTAATTGGAAAAGCAGGGAAAAAACTATTTGTAGGTGAAGGTAAATGAATCATATAGGTATAGGAAGTAAGGGGTAGAGGTCTTATATTATTTAACCTTAAATAATATTGATTGCATAATTTCAAAAAATTTTGTAAAATAGTGTAAGATACTAAAATATAACATATGTAATATTGTTGAATTAAAAAAGGAGAGGATTACATTGGGAATATTTTCGAGTAAGAAGAAGTATGCAACTGTTTCGGCAAGTGATGGAGTAAAGGCACAAGCTAAAACAGTAGTTCCTAATTTATGGGTAAAATGTGACGATTGTGGAGAAATTATATATAAAAAAGATATAGAGAGTAATTATAAAAAATGTCCAAAGTGTGATTTTTATTTTAAAATGAGTGCCACTGAAAGGATAGAGTTACTTGTTGACCAAGGAACTTTTATTGAATTCGATAAGGAAGTAACAAGTGTTAATCCACTTGGGTTTCCCGGGTATGATGAAAAAGTAGCAAGAGCCCAAAAGAAAAGTGGATTAAAATCAGGTGTTGTTTCTGGCCTTGGAGAAATAAATGGAATTAAAGTTAGTTTTGCAACTATGGATTTTTCCTTCCAAGGTGGAAGTATGGGATCTGCAGTTGGAGAAAAACTTACAAGAGCAATTGAAAGAGGAATAGAGGAAAAAGTTCCTGTAGTAATAGTGAGCACATCAGGAGGAGCGAGAATGCACGAAGGAATATTATCTCTTATGCAAATGGCTAAAACATCAGCTGCATTAGATAAACTTAGAAAAGCTAGATTGCCATTTATCTCAATTCCAGTAAGTCCAACTACAGGAGGAGTTACAGCATCCTTTGCTATGCTTGGTGATGTAATAATAACGGAACCAAAGGCTCTTATTGGTTTTGCTGGTCCTAGGGTAATAGAACAAACTATGGGTGAAAAATTACCAGAAGGTTTACAAAAGTCGGAGTTTTTACTAGAACATGGTGTTGTTGATATTGTTGCTAAAAGAGAAAACTTAAAAGATACAATAGCAAAAGTATTAGGAAACTTAATCTAGTAGAAAGGAAGGCTAAAATGGAATTTGAAAGAGAAATATTAGAAATAGAAAAAAAAATAGAAGAAATTAAAAGTTTTTCGAAGGAAAAATCTATAGATTTAACAAGTGAAATTGAAAAATTAGTAAGAGAAAAGGAAGAGAAGATTGCAGAGATATACGGTGAGTTAAAAACTTGGGACAAGGTAAAACTTGCAAGACATCCTAAGAGACCATATACCCTTGATTATATAAAGGAAATAGTAGAAGACTTTGTGGAACTTCATGGTGATAGAGCTTATTCAGATGACCCAGCAATAGTTGGGGGAATAGGTAAGATAGATGGAAATAAATTTGTGATAATTGGAACGCAAAAAGGTAGAGATTTAGATGAAAATTTAAAAAGATCTTTTGGAAATGCTAGACCAGAAGGTTATAGAAAAGCATTAAGACTTATGAAATTAGCTGAAAGATTCCAGTTACCTATATTAACTCTTGTAGATACTGCTGGGGCTTATGCAGGACTTGATGCAGAGTTAAGAGCTCAAGGAGAAGCAATTGCGCGTAATCTTATGGAAATGGCAGCATTGGAAACTCAAATTATATCTGTTGTAATTGGTGAAGGTGGATCAGGAGGGGCTTTAGGGCTTGCAGTAGCAGATAGAGTCTATGCAATGGAAAATAGCTTTTATTCAGTAATATCACCAGAAGGATTTGCAACTATTTTGTATAGAGATGCAAAAAGAGCACCAGAAGTTGCAGAAGATTTGAAATTAGCCAGTGAAAATTTAAAGACTTTTAAGATTGTTGATGATATAATTAAGGAGCCACTTGGTGGAGCACATAGGAACTATTCGGAAGCAGCAACTAATTTGAAAAAACAAGTATTAGAAGCCTATAGTGAACTACAAAAATTGGACACTAATCAGTTATTAAATAACAGGTATAGTAAGTTTAGAAATATGGGTGAATACGCTGAAGTCCTGTAAACAAAGAAAAAAAACGTTGAAAAAAAACATAAATTGATATATAATAAAACGGAGTGTAAACAATAATTTAATAAGAATAGAGA
>CAZFBB010000070.1:0-15169 GCA_964517235.1 uncultured Fusobacteriaceae bacterium | reverse complement strand
CCTGTGACAACTCGATTAAAAGTCGAGTGCTCTACCAACTGAGCTAATAGCGCATTTTTGTCTTTGGAACTTGTTTCCTCAAGACGAAAATAATCTTACCACAATTTCTATTCATCGTCAACACTATTTTTCCTGCTTATTTATTTTTTTCACATGAGGCATTGATTTTATTATCCTAAAAAATATTTTTTTTAAAATATCTTTTTATGAGACAAGGTCATTTTAATACTGAAAAAAATTTGTTTAATTAGTTATCATAAAAAGTTAAGAAATCAAAGATTCGTTAACTATAAAAATATAGATTTTTCTGTTAATAAAGAATTTGATAGAAAAGAGATGAACGCTAAGGGTGAAAGTACTCATAATGTTAAATTGACTATAATATTAATAAAGGCAAATTGTAAGATAAAAGACTTAAAGATTTTTTTAAAGTTATCTTTAGTAAAGGGAGGTTATTAAAGAGAAAAAAGTATTTTTTATAAATAACCAGAAAGAATCAAAATAAAATTTTTTATAAGTTGTAGAAAAAAGGTAAAATCAAAATTAATTGCAGGAAAGTTTAAAAGAGATGTGGTCGGTTAATGGATAGAAATTTGAATGCGTCTATCAACATAAAAAATCAAGATGAATTGTTGTTAAAATATTAAGTATAAATAGGGTAGGGCTTACACATAGAGATTAGTAATTATAGTAACTATTGGGTTGCTACATCATAAGAAGTCACCTTAAAACCTTTTGCATAGATTTAGTGAGGGAGTGTCTTAATTATTGTAAATTTATTCTTACAATGATATAATCTAGCAAGAAAGTAAAAGGAGATATTATATGAGAAAAATAGAAATTTTGACTGAATTTGCAAAAGTAATTAATTCTGATAGATATCAATATACTGAAAGTGATGTTTTTTTGACTGAGAATATGCAAGAAAAAATGGCTATTTTTGATATGTTTTTTAGAAAAACTGAAGATGGAGGATTTGCTGTAGTGGCAGGAATTTCAGAGGTATTAGAGTTGATTAGCATATTAAATGGAACTAGTTATGATGAAAAGAAGAAATATTTTTCCAAAGTTATTGAAGAGGAAGAATTGGTTGAATATTTGTCAAATCTCAAGTTTACTGGTGATTTGTATGCAATGCGTGATGGAGAAATAGTTTATCCAAATGAACCAATAATCACCATCAAAGCCCCATTAATAGAAGGGAAGATACTAGAAACTCCAATTTTAAATATAATGAATCATCAGATGGCTGTTGCTACAAAAGCAAGTAGAGTAACAAGAGCTGCTCAAGGCACTCCAGTAAGTTCTTTTGGTAGCAGAAGAGCACATGGATTTAGTAGTTCTTATTTGGGTAACAAAGCTGCGTATATAGGTGGATGCATTAACCACTCTAATTTAGTTACTGAATATGTTTATGATATACCAAGTATAGGAACTATGTCTCACTCATTCATACAAACTTTTGGTGTAGGAAGAGAAGCTGAAAAAAAAGCTTTTGATACTTTTATAAAAATAAGAAAAAAAAGAAAGAAAAATACACTGATTTTATTAATAGATACGTATAATACCCTTGAAATAGGTATAAAAAATGCTATAGAGTCCTTTAAAGCAAATGGGGTAGATGATAATTATAGTGGAATTTATGGGGTTAGAATAGATTCAGGAGATTTGGCTTATTTAAGTAAAAAATGCAGAGAAATACTTGATGGAGCTGGTTTATTTAACGCAAAGATTACTCTTACAAATAGCCTTAATGAAGATTTAATTCTTTCTTTAAAAAATCAAGGAGCTTGTGCTGATTTTTATGGTGTTGGTGATGCTATTTCTGTGAGCAAATCAAACCCTTGTTTTGGAGGAGTTTATAAAATAGCGGAAATAGAGAAAAATCCTTTGATAAAATTATCTGGAGATACAATAAAAATATCTAATCCTGGATTTAAAGAAGTTTATAGAATTTATGAGGGACAAGAAGCTAAAGCTGATTTGATTGCACTTGTTGACAATGATACAGATACTAAACTATTAAAGGAAAATGCCGAAATTAAAATAAGAGATGAAAAAGATAGATACAAAAAAACATTATTTAAAAAAAATTCATATAATTATAAAAAACTTAATTTATTAATGATAGAAAATGGTAAATTTACAAAAGAAGCTAATTTATTAGAAAATCCTAAGTTATCTAGAGAATACTATATTGAAAACTTAGAAAGTTTAAGTGAAGAGAGGAAAAGACTAAAATACCCTCACAAATATAAAGTTGATTTATCTGAAAACCTTTATAATCTTAAATATTCATTGATAGATAAAATATCTAAAGAAATCGAAGGAGACTAAAATGAAAAAATTTTATATATTTATTTTTATCCTATTATCTATAGTTAATGTTGCTTGTAGTAATAAAGAGGAGAAAAAAGAAGTTGTAATTAAAAAAAAAGAAGAAGGAAGTAAGATTCCGGTTCCTGTTTTTGATGATATTGATTTGTATATCAGAGATTCATACAATAAAGTTAGCTGGGACAAAATAAGAAGAGAAAGTTATGTTAATGAAAGTACTCATTTGGATATTAGAACAAAAGAATTAATTTTAGAGGGAAAAACAAGAATTGGTATGTACAAAGAAGATGTTGCTGCTAGTTTGGGAGCTCCTGATAAAAAAATAAAGTCACATACTGATTTTGGAATTAAAGAGGATTGGATATATACCAAGGAGATATTTATATTTGAAAATGGAATTTTGATGGATATTAAAAAAATTTAAAAAAATATTTTAATTCACAAAAAAGTCACAGAAGAGAAATATAATAAGTTTGTATAAAGGTAACAGCGCCAATTATATTACCTTTCATCTTTCACTAACCACTGACCCAGTCCCCGCTGGGTCAACCCTATTTTTTGATTATTTTTTCTTTCTATTCTTCAAAAGATTAATTTTAGAAGATTATTATCACTTTATTTATAGATTATTTCACAAAAATAGTGTAAAATAGCTATAGAAATTAATAGGAGGATTTTATGAAAAAAATTTTATTATTTTTTACCTTTACAATGATATTATTTGCTGAAGAAGTAGACTTGTTTCCCAAAATAGAGAAAGTAAAAGGTGTTAAGCCTTGGTGGATTAACGATATAAGTCCTGTTGAAGGAATGATAGGTGGTGTTGGTATTGTACCTAAAGGTTTCTATAAGGATGATCAAGGTAAACTTCGTGGTGCAGCGATGGAAGGGGCAAGGAGAGAGATTGCTACTGCAAAAAATACTTTTGTAGAATCGCGTATTGACCTTAAACAAAATAAAGATAATACAGATTTAAACGTTAATTCTACCCAATATACCTCAGGTGAAGTCAAAGCTTTACTTATCGATACATGGGAAGATGAAGATAGTTACTATGTTTGGATGGGTGAATTTTTAGACAGAGTTAGTTATGAAAATTTGAAAGTTTATATTAATAAAAAAAATGTTGATACTATAGAAAATAAAATTAATTTGATTAAATATGAGGGAAGAATTATTGTTACTAATAGAGATGGTGGAATGATTACAATAAATGCTGGTAGTGATAAGGGTGTTAAAGTAAATGAAGTTTATTATATTTATAGATTAAGTGATGAAAGTGTAAATCCCCTTAGTAATCAAGTAGAAGATTTTACAAAGGAAAAAATAGGGGAAATTACTATTAAGGAAGTATTTAAAAAAAGTTCTAGAGGGCAAGCTAGTTTTATGTCTAACTTTAAGATACAAAAGGGAGATATCGCCTACTCAGCTGGGTATAGCCAAAGTGAAAAGGAGGAACAAAAACAGTTAGCTAAAGAAGAAAAAATGAAAAAATATGATTATGATTTAGAATATGTGCCAAAAGTTCTTGAAGTAGAAAGAGCTAAAACTCTTAGTACAAGACAATATTCCTTAAGTGCTTCTACTGACTTTAACTCTTCCAAGTTTGATGCAAGGATAGGCTTGTTTAGATTTTTTGAAGCATCATTAAATTATAATTTTAATGAAAAAAATTATTTTGATTTTTTGGGGAAGGTTGGGTTTCCTATTAATAGGGATACTTTAATTGGTCTTGCTTATGAAAAGAACTGGGGTAATGACGTAGAATATCTTATTGGGTTAGTTGAGTACCAGTTTGCTGAAGGTTATGGAATAGCAAATCTTAATTATAAAAATCCTTTAGGTAGTGTTAGTGAAGCTGATTATATTGGTGGAGCTTTGCAACTCCAACCTAGTAGTGGTGTAATTTTAGGAACAGAATATGGTAGGAAACTAGAAAATAATGCTACTTCTAATTTTACAATAAAAATTAATTTAGAAGTGATGGATGAAATTTGGTTTGGTGCGGGTGTTTCTTGGGAAAATGAAAGAATGTATTTTATAAAAATAGAGCATTTGAATTTAATTTAGATATAGACTAACTCAATTATATAAAGTTATTTTTGTTAAGCAGATAGAATAAATGAAAACTATTTTAAAAGACTAAAGTTCTCTATTTAATTGAACTTTGGTCTTTTAGTTTTCTGTGCAGTATATGAAAAAAGGAAATGCACTAAAAACCTCATAAGATAAATTTATTAAAAAACAGAATAATTCAAATTTTAAAAGAGTTAGATTGACTAATTTTTATAATTAGTCAATTCTATTTATTAGTTTTATTGGATTTTAGAGAGAAACTTTAAAGTGTTAAACTTTAATTAATCTAGAAAAATTAACTATGTAAAATTATTATATTAATCAAAAAACTCCTATAAAAATCGTATAAAAAATAATCAGTAAAAAAAAGATAACTCTAGAAAAATTCAATATGCCTCCCATAATTGAAGGAGAGGTTTTAAAGTGATGTATTTAATATGATAGACCACTTTTATATCTACCTATCTAGTCTCTTTTAAAAAAGTAATGAATAAATAATCGGTGCTAAAAGGACTGTAATACTACCTGCAAGACCTATAGCAAGTCCACTCATAGCACCTTCTACTTCCCCTAGCTCTAGAGCTTTTGATGTTCCAATAGCATGTGTTGCTGTTCCAATAGCTATTCCTCTAGCAATTTTAGATTTTATTCTACCAATAGATACAATAGTAGGACCAAGTATAGCACCAAGTATTCCAGTTATCACAATAGCAACAATAGTAACAGGAACTATTCCTCCAAATGTATTACTTACTTCTATTCCTATAGGTGTAGTAATAGATTTTGGTACTAAAGATTTAGTAATATCTACATTTAAATTTACTAATTTTGATAATATGACAACCGATATCATTGAAGTAGCAGACCCTATAAAAACACCTATAATTATAGGGAAAAAATTTTCTTTTAATAGATTAAATTGTTTATATAAAGGAACGGCTAAAATTACAGTTGCCGGACCTAAAAAATATTTTATTAAATCTCCACCTTTATTATAAGCTTCTATAGGTATATGGAAAGCTTTTAATATACCAATAATAATAATAGTAGTAATAAGCAATGGATTAAAAATAGGTAATCTAGTCTTTTTGTAAAGAGTTAATCCAATTAAATAAGCTACTATAGATAGAACTATACCAAAATTTGGTGAATATAATAAATTAATCATTTTTTTTTCTCCTTCCTATAATAAAATCAATTGTCCAACCAGTAATTAAAATGGTTATAAAAGTAGTTAGAAGAACTACAAAAATTAATTTTAACCAATTACCAGCTAGAGTATCCATTGAAGTTATGATACCAACACCTGGTGGTATAAAAAAAAATGCTAAATTTAATAAGAATAAATCGGAAATAAATTCTATAGTTTTCAATTTTATTTTTTTACTTAGTAAAAGGAAAAATAAAATAAACATACCAATTACTGACCCGGGTATTGGTAAACCACTTAGAGTACTGATAACTTCTCCTGTATATGTTATTCCAAGAATAATCCCTAGTTGTTTAATTATATTCATAAAAACCTCCTATGCCAATAGAAATTATAGCATTATAATTGTGCCTTGACAATAATTCATTTTTGATAGTAGGTAAATAGAAGAGAGATTATGATTTTTAATGGATAAATCTTTGAATTTTCCAATAATATTTGAGAAGCAAGAGACTTATATATTTTATAGCTATAATATTATCTTAAAACTTTAGTTTTTCTATGAAGAACAGTTTTTTAATAAATGTCATGATAATATAGTTATAAAAATTTCTTATTTTTTTATTGGAGAAAAGGAAATTATATTAGCTTAGGTATAAATATGTAGAAGCTGATAGAGGAGATGGGGTTATGATTATATTAATAGAGGATTATATTACCAGAGACCCTGGTTTTTTATACGAAACAATTACAGAAAGTATAGAAAAAGGTATACGTTTAGTATTAAATTTTAGAAATATTAACAACGTTAATGAAAGTTATATTGTAGAAAGTATAGGGCGAGTAATAGATGAACATGATTTTGAATCTATTAAAAACAAAGTGAATTTTATAAATGTAAATCAAGATATAAAAGGAATTATTGTAGATTTGGTAAATAAGAAATGAATATAAAACTCTACAGTTTATTTAAAAGTTTCTGTAGAGTTTTTTAAAAAAAAGATGTTTTTTAGAGTCTACTTAAATTAATTTAGTGTGAAAACTTAAAATATTAATAGAAAAATATATGGGTAATTGTTAAAATATACTTGTTTGGAGGAACTATGATTAAATTGAGAAAAGCTCAAATTAAAGATAAAAATTTTTTATTAACTCTAAGATATGATACAATGGAAGAACATCTTTTAAATGCTGGTTATGAAGTAAATAATAATGAGATGTTAAAAAGAATAGAGTATAAGTGGGAAAATGCTAATATAATAAGCTGTCAAGGAGAGGATATTGGTTTGTTGAAAGTGAATAAAAATTCTGATTTATGGGAATTAGTTCAAATTCAAATAAAAAAATCACATAGAAATAAAGGAATAGGAAGAAGACTATTAAATCAATTATTAAAGGAAGCAGAAAAGCTTGGTAAAAGCATTGAATTAGAAGCTTTAGTAGGGAATAGGGTGAACAAATTATATAAAACTTTGGGATTTGAAGAGGTAGAAATAAGAGGAAAAAGTATTAAGATGATATGGAAGAAGAAGGTGTAATATGGATATACGAAATATGCGTGTAGATTATAAAAAAGAAGAATTTAGGGATGAAGAAGCACTTTCTAATCCAATTGAGCAATTTAAGGTGTGGTTTGAAAAAGCAAAAAATGCAGGTGTAAAAGAACCTAATATTATGCATTTGGCAACAGTGAAAGATGGGAAACCAACTATTAGGGTTTTGCTATTAAAACAAATTATAGGAGAATCTTTTGTATTTTTTACAAATTATATGAGTAGAAAAGGAAGGGACATAGAACATAATTCTAATGTAGCTGTGAACTTTTTTTGGGAAGAGTTAGAGGAACAAATTAGAATAGAAGGTAAAGTAGTAAAGGTGGAGGATAAATTATCTGAAGAATATTTTGCAATGAGACATAGAGATAGTCAAGTTGGAGCTTGGGCAAGTAAACAAAGTGAAAAGATGGAAAAAGAAGAATTATTGGGACGAATAGAAGTTTTTGCAAAGAAATTTGAAGGAAGAGAAGTGCCTAGACCACCACACTGGGGAGGTTATGCTCTTGAACCAAATTATATTGAGTTTTGGCAAGGTGGAGCAAATCGTATTCACGATAGGATAGTGTATGAGAAGGTAGAAGGTCAATGGGAAAAATATAGAATAGGACCTTAAGAGAAAAGGTATTGTTAAAATTGGAATAGATATAAATAAAGGAATATTCTTTTAAATTAAATATAATTTATTTGATTATTCCCTTTATATCTTTAAAATATCTTTTTCAAAAGAACATTAATTTTTTCAAAAAATAGTTATTTGTCTTCAACCTGAGGCTAGGTTAAAATAAGAAAATCTTTAAATTTAAGTTTGTCAAATGAATTAAGGCAAGATTATATTAAAATGTTCTGCACCATCGTGTTTTTTCTTTAAGTTATTATCTTTTCTATAGGCAATTAAAAGTTCTACTTCTACTCCTTTTTGCAAATCTTTAAAATACTTACCTTTTACATCTAATTTTCTGTTAAATACATATTTTCCATAATTATCTTTTAATTCTGAATAGACAAGTTCAATATATTCATTATTATAATTTTTATCTAAATTACGAATATCTTTGTGAGAAAAAGCAGAAGTTCCATAATGGTGTTCTAAAAAAACTTCTCCCTCTTTGTTATTGATAATTAAAAATTCCCCATCTTTCATAGCAAAACCAGAGTCAAATCCTATAGCTACCCATCCATCACTTTCTATTTCAAGAACAAATTGATATATATCTACTAAGTGTTCTATAGTAATTTTAATGTTTGCCATTTCACTTTGGTAATAAGCTTTTGTGTCTTTTAAAACATAATTACTTCCTTTATCACTTGAAAAAGCAAAAGAAAATACAAATATAAATATAATTAATTTTTTCATAGCCCCTCCCTTTTTATATATGTAGATTTTATTTTTTTAAGATAAGTTTAAAACTTAAAACCCTCTTCTTCTATTAATTCAAAATTTTTAATAAATTTCCTTTATATTCATAAAATTTTCATATTCTTGTGTTAGAATATAAAAGGAGGTTTTATGAAAAAAATAATTTTAAGTTTAATAATTACGTTGAGTTTATATAGTATTGACAACTATAGTTTTTTAGAGGGAAAATATTTGAGAGATAATGAGAAAAAAGAAGAAATTCTTAGAGAATTCAAAAGAATTTTAGGTAAGAATTATGAATATTATCTTGAAGCAATAGAAGTACAAGGAGATTTTGACAATATAGGTGGGAAATTGGTCATGTATGGAAATCAAGCTAATAATGGTGGAAATACAAAATCTATAACAATAATAGATGGAGATAAAGTAGTTATAGGTATCGTAAAAGACAGGGAATATAAGGTGAATTCAAATTATCCCCTAATGGAAAAACCCAAAGAATTAATAAAATTTGAAAAGTCTATGTTATCAAGTCCAATTACGTATTATGGCATAGAAGAAATTTTTAAAGGTACTTTGTTATATTGGGATAAAGGTTTATATTTTGAAGAAAAAAATGGTGGAAAAACTCTTTTAAAATGTAATCTTAAAAAGGAAGTAGTAGAAAAGTATAAAAATACTATAGAAAGAGGTATATACATTGAATTTGAAGGTATTAGAAGAAAGGGATTTATAGAGGTATTAAATATAATTAAGACTTCTGACTATGTTCAATAAATTCTTTACATACATGGTAATTTATTGATATAATGCTGTTAAAATAAAAATTAGGGGGCTGAAATGAGAGCTTTAGAGTTGTTAAAAAAAGACAGATTAACAAGAGATGATTTAATATATTTAATGAAAACAGAAGACCCTAAAGAAATTGAAGCAATATATCAAAGGGCATATGAGATTAAAAGAGAAGAGATAGGTCAAAAAGTATTTTACAGAGGAATTATTGAATTTAGTAATACCTGTATAAAAAATTGTTTGTATTGTGGTATTAGATTGGATAATAACAATGTAGAGAGATTTCAAATGACTAAAGAAGAGATACTTGATGGAGCAAAATGGATTTATGAAAATAATTATGGATCTATTGTTCTACAGTCTGGGGAAAGACAAGATGTAGCATATATTGACTTTGTAGAAGATATTATAAAAGAAATAAAAAAGATGTCAAATAATGAACTTGGAATTACTATTTCATTGGGTGAACAAAGTTATGATACATACAAGAGATGGTATGATGCAGGAGCTCACAGGTATCTACTTAGAATAGAAAGTTCAAATGAAGATATATATAAAAGTTTGCATCCTGAAACAGATAAACATGATTTTGCTACAAGAGTAAAATGCCTTGAGTATTTGAAAGATATTGGATATCAAGTAGGAACTGGGGTGATGATAGGTTTGCCAGGTCAAAAAGAAGAAGATTTGGTGGATGATATATTATTCTATGAAAAAATAGATGTAGATATGATAGGTATGGGACCATATATAATTTCAAAAAATACTCCTATGGGCGACAAATTTGAAGGTAAAATTCTTGATAGAAAAAAAAGAGTGGAACTAGGGCTTAAAATGATAGCTCTAACGAGAATTTATTTGAAAGATGTTAATATTGCGGCGACTACTGCCTTACAAGGTTTAGACTCTTTTGGAAGAGAAAAAGGTCTAAAAGCTGGTGCCAATATATTAATGCCAATAACAACAATAGAAAAGCATAGGGCAAAATATCAATTATATGATGATAAACCATGTATAGATGATAATGCTGATAAATGCAAGAAGTGTCTTGCTGGAAGAGTTGGAACGGTAGGAGATCAGATTATGTATGGTGAATGGGGAGATTCTCCTCATTATTCAAGAAAAAATAATAGTTAGAATATTAAGAGTTTAGTTATAGCTAAGCTCTTTTTTATTATTTTAATATATTCAATTGTCGTATAACGTTAAATGATTGTACAAATTTAAATATATTGATTTTTCTGTAAAGGCAGATTTCATATGTGTCCTTGAAAAATCCAAATAGATTTTTGGATTAAAATTGATTTCACCTCTATATTTTTTATTTCAATAATACAATGAAAATAATTTGTATATGATAATATATTCGTGATTTTTTAAATTTAAAGTTATATTATTAGTTATTTTTTTGACAATATTTTCTTCATTTCCTAGTTTCAAGAAGTATTTATTATATAAAATTTTCAAGAAAAAGTAAAAAGTTCCTCTTCTTCTCTTGTAAAACATATTTTATTTGAGGCATTGTAATCAGATTTTAAAAGATAACAAAGTTTATTAGTTTTCACCTTCTAGTTGTTAGTATAAACTTTGCCACAATAATTAAAAAATCGATATTTGTTATCTTCAAATGATTTCAATTTTATTATTATTGCTTTAAAATACTTATTTTCGATAAAAATTAATCGGTCTCTTCCAAATGTTTATTTTAATTTAATTACTAAACAAAAAAATATCTATGAGGCTTATAGCAAATAAATGCTTTTAGCTTTTTTTATAGAAAAATCAAGAAACAAGAAATTTTTTGTAGCAAATAGGTTTTACACAAGTGGATTTATTTATAAAAATCTTTTATTTAATCTGATAAATTTCATACTTTGATTTAATATACTCACTTTGAGATTAATCTTAACTATTATAAAATAAGTACTTATTCGTTTCATCTACGTAATTTGTTATAAAAGGGTCTTAATTACTAAATATTAGAAGTTAAAATGGGAAAATTTTATTGTTAAAGATATTTTTGCAAGCTTTATTCTTAATTAATCTTTAAAACTTTAAAAATAAAGGTTTAGTATAAGTAAATTTTTTGTTGACTTTTATTAAAATACTATGTATAATTTTTTTTGCCATTTGAAAAAATATAATATAAAAGATAATTAAAGGAGGTAAGAAAGTGAAGGGTAGCAATGTAAAAATTGAAGGTATAGAAAAGAGCTTTGATAGTGTAAAAGTTCTTAAAAATATAAATTTTGAAATTAAACAGGGAGAGTTTTTTTCTATACTTGGACCTTCAGGTTGTGGAAAGACAACTTTATTAAGAATGATAGCCGGATTTATAGAAGCTGATAAGGGATCTATCTATTTGGGAAAAGATGATATAACAAATTTACCTCCTAACAAAAGGAATGTAAATACAATATTTCAAACATACGCTCTTTTTCCTCATTTAAATGTTTATGAAAATGTAGCATTTCCACTAAGACTTAAAAAAATGAAAAAGGAAGAAATAGATGTTGAAGTAAAAAGATATTTGGATATGGTTCAGTTAAGGGAACATATTAATAAATACCCTAGTCAATTAAGCGGAGGGCAAAAACAAAGAGTATCTATAGCTAGAGCCCTTGTTAATCAGCCAAGTGTACTTTTACTAGACGAACCTTTATCGGCTCTTGATGCCAAATTAAGACAGCATATGTTAATCGAATTAGATAATATACATGATAAAGTTGGTGTAACATTTATATTCGTGACTCATGACCAACAAGAAGCTCTTAGTGTAAGTGATAGAATAGCAGTTATGAATAAAGGGAATGTATTACAAATTGGAACTCCAAGTGAAATTTATGAAAGTCCAAATAGCACTTTCGTAGCAGATTTTATTGGAGAAACAAACTTTATTGACGGAGAAGTAGTAGAATTGAGAGATACTTATGCAATACTTGATTCAAAAGAGTATGGACAAATAAAGTTTGATAAAGATAAAGAAGTTAAAGTAGGAAATAAAGTAAAATTAACACTTAGACCAGAAAAGATAAAAGTGACAAAATCAAAACCACAAAATCTTTCTGATTTTGATAATATAATAGAAGCAACTGTAGAAGATGTAATTTATACGGGATTCCAAAGTAAATTCTATTTGAAAAGCGGAAAAGATAAAGATTTCTTCAAAGCATTTAAGCAACATGTTGATTTTTTTGAAGAAGATGATAAAACTATTCATTGGGAAGATAAAGTATATGCAATATGGAACTATGAAGATAGTTATGTAGTTGAGGTGATGTAGATGAATAATAAAAAAAGTGTATTTGTCTACTCATTACCGATAACTTTATGGATGACAATACTATTTACTTTGCCTACATTAATTGTAATTATATATAGCTTTTTAAAGAAGGGATTATATGGTGGTGTTGAGTGGGTATTTTCACTAGAAGGTTATAAATCATTTTTAACACCTTATTTTCTAAAGATTCTTTATAATACACTTAATATAGCAGTTTTTACTACTATAATTACTATATTTTTTGCAATTCCAACTGCATTATTTATTGCAAAGTCAAAAAGAAAAAATATATTTTTATTTTTAATCATAATACCATTTTGGACGAATTTTCTAATTAGAATTTATTCTTGGATATCTATTCTTGGGAATAATGGTGTTATTAATAATGGATTAATTGCTTTCAGAGTTTTTTTTCTAGATTTAGCAAATAATGGAGGAGCATTAGAGGGTCTATATCTATTTATAGGAAATATATTTGCTAGAGCACCCTATCAATTTTTATATAATAAAATAGCAGTTATAATAGTAAGTGTTTATGCCTATTTACCCTATGCAATATTACCTTTATATTCAACTATTGAAAAATTTGATTTTAGTCTTATAGAGGCTGCAAGAGATTTGGGGGCAACAAAAGCAGAAGCGTATAAAAAGATATTTTTACCAAATATTAAACCTGGAATAATAACAGCGGGCTTATTTACTTTTATACCTGCTTTGGGTTCATATGCAATACCTCAGTTGGTAGGAGGGAAGGACTCATATATGTTAGGAAATATAATAGCAAAAGAACTCACTCTTACAAGAAATTGGCCAAAAGCAGCAGCAATTGCAACTATTCTTATAGGTATTACAACAGTGCTTATAATGGTATTTTCAAAATATGACAAGGAACATAAGATAGATTAGGAGGTAAGTATGAAAAAAAACAAGTTTTCTTTAAGTATTTTTATTTTTACAATTATATTCTTCTACTTACCCTTAGTAGTACTGATAATTTCATCCTTTAATACAGGGAAAACGCAAGTTTTTACTGGATTTTCGACTAAATGGTATGTAGAACTATTTAAACATTCAAATAGATTATGGAAAGCATTTGGAAATAGTATATTGATAGCTCTTACATCAGCATTTATATCAACTTTGATAGGGACTTTTGGAGCTATAGCAATACATTGGTATAATTTTAAAATAAAAAGGTATTTGCAAATTATCTCATATTTACCTCTTGTACTACCAGATATTATAATGGGAGTTTCATTATTGATATTGTTTAGTACCATAAAGTTTAAATTAGGGCTTATGAGTATATTTTTAGCTCATACAACATTTAATATTCCTTTTGTATTACTAATTATATTGTCTAGGTTGCATGAATTTGATTATTCAATAGTAGAAGCATCATATGATTTAGGAGCAAATGAGTTTCAAACATTGAAAAAGATAGTACTACCAACTTTATTACCAGGAATTATATCAGGGTTTTTAATGGCAATTACTTTATCTCTTGATGATTTTGTAATTACATTTTTTGTCAGTGGACCTGGTTCGGCTACTTTACCAATACATATTTATTCTATGATTAAATTTGGAGTTAGCCCTGTTATAAATGCTTTGTCTGTGATACTCATAGCAGGTACTATTGGATTAGCACTATCAACTAAAAAAATTCAAAAATATATGATTAATTAAGAGGAGGTAACATGAAAAAAATATTTATTTTACTTTTAGCTTTAGTTACAATTGTAGCTTGTGGAAGGAAGGAAAAGGCAGATACTAACACACTATATTTATTTAATTGGTCAGATTATCTACCAGAAGAGATATTAAATGATTTTGAAAGAGAAACTGGAATAAAAGTAGTAGCTGATTATTACTCGTCAAATGAAGAGATGTATGCAAAGATTAAAGCAGGAAGTACAGGATATGATATTATCTTTCCTTCAACAGATTTTGCAGAAATTATGCTCAGTCAAGGAATGTTAGAAAAGATAGATTTAACAAAAGTACCTAATTTAGTAAACTTGAATGAAAGTATATCTTCAAAAATTGATTTTGACAAAGGACATAATTATGTTATTCCATACGCAGTAGGAGCTACTGGAATTGCAGTTAATAAAAAATATGTAACAGATTATACTAGAGATTTTTCAATTTTTACTAATGAAAAATATAAAAATAGAATGACACTTTTAGATGATATGAGAGAAGTGTTAACTAGTGCTTTAGTATATAATGGATTTGATTCTGTGTCAACTGATGAAAAAGAGTTAGAAATAGCAAAGAATACTATTAAAGAGTGGAAAAAGAATATATTAAAATTTGATTCTGAATCATTTGGAAAGGGATTTGCAAATGAGGAATACTGGATAGTACATGGATACTATGAAAATATAGTTGCACAAATACCTGAAGAGCTCTATGATAACGTAGAATTTTTTATACCTGAAAAAGGTGGAACAATGTATATTGATAGTATGGTAATATTAAAAGGTTCTAAAAACCTTGAAAATGCACATACTTTTATTAACTATATCCATAGACCAGAAGTATATGTAAAAGTAATAGATTATTTAGAAACTCCTTCTATAAATATAGAAGCAGAAAAAATAAGAGAAACT
>CAZFBB010000069.1:0-15206 GCA_964517235.1 uncultured Fusobacteriaceae bacterium | reverse complement strand
TGTAAATCTGCCGGCTCCGCCTTCGAAGGTTCGAATCCTTCCCTAACCACCACTTATGCCGCTATAGCTCATCTGGTAGAGCAGCTGACTTGTAATCAGCAGGTGATTGGTTCGACTCCGATTAGCGGCACCATTATATTTTTTGCCTAGGTAGCTCAGTTGGCTAGAGCACACGGTTCATACCCGTGCGGTCGGAGGTTCGACTCCTCTCCTAGGCACCATTTTATTTTTTGAAAAAAATAATTTCTCAATAAAATAAACATCAAAATTATAAAAACTATTTTTTATTTTTGAAAATTATATTTTAATGAAAATCAATTAAATTTTGTTCTATTCATAAAAAAATCATATTTTATTCTTTTTATTTTTTAATACTTAAATTTTCTTATTTAAATATTTATAATTGTTTGTTTTTAAAACCCTTTGTACTCATTTTATGCTGTTAAGTCTCAGTTGACATTTTTTATTTTTTTTGGTAAAATTGTTTTTGGTTTGTTTAATTGCATATAATTATTTTTAGGAGGAACATATAGATGAATAAAAACTATTTAGGTCCATATGAATTGTTAGAACCTGTAGTTCAACTAGGCGTGAAAAAGGGTAACACAAAATCTACAAAAGTTTTTGTATTAGGTATACTTGCAGGAATATTCGTAGGTTTAGCTTACGTAGGATATATGACTGCAACACAAAATCTTATGACTACTGATCCTGGTCTAGGAAAGTTTGTTGGAGCTCTAATATTCCCAGTTGGTATTATGTTAGTATTATTTGTAGGTGGTTCTTTATTCACAGGTAATAATCTAATAACTCTTGCTTGGTTAGATAAAAAAATATCTTTAACACAGGTAGGAAAAAATTGGATAGCAGTGTGGTTAGGGAACTTAGTTGGAAGTGTCTTGGTAGCTTATGCGGCAGTTTTAGCAGGTAACTTTAAGGGAAAAGCAATAAACGCTTTAGTAATGAATATTGCTCACCACAAAGTAGAAATATCTTTTACAGAAGCTGTAATTAGTGGAATTTTGTGTAATATTCTAGTTGCTTTGGGTGTTTGGATGACATTTGCAGGGAAAGATTTAATTTCAAAGATATTTGCTGCATGGTTTCCAATTATGTTATTTGCATTATCAGGTTATCAACATAGTGTTGCCAACATGTTCGTTTTAACACTAGGTAAGATATTAAATCCTCAAATTTATACATTAAAAGAGATGTTTATAATAAATATATTTCCAGTATCACTAGGAAATTTAATTGCTGGTGGTATTATTATTCCTGTTATATATTATAATCTATATGGAAAAGATAGAAATAAAAAATAAAATTTAATTATTCTATCAAAATATATTAAAAAGATGAATCCTTTTCAATTAAAGAAAAATGATTAGTTAATATAATATTTGCTAATTATTTTTTCTTTTTTTTTAATACTTGAGATAAAATCATAGAATCTCTATACTTCCATATTGCTAACTTCTTAGAATTCATATATGCAAACTCAAGTTTTATACTTACTTTTTTTTACTCTCTTTATCTTTAATGTATCTCATATCTCATTGGGTATGATTTTTTAATATTTGCAAATACTTCTCTTATTCTTAAATCTCTTAAAAAATGAGGCTAACCTACAAGTTAAAGATAAATAAAAAGTTTTTAAAAATAATCTCTTTAAATTATCGAATATTTTATTCCAAAAAAAGGTTAAAGATACTTATTTTCTCTTTAACCTAAGACTAATTTAAAATGAGCCTTTCCTTTTACAAATTTTTTACAACACTTCCTCTATTTTATCTAAAATTTCGTTTATATTTTTAGCCCCTATAGTAAAAGCTTTCCCGTTATTATATACAACAGTTGGGACACTCTTCACTCCTGCCTCCTGTGCTATTTCAGGAAATAAGGAAATATCAATCATTTCAGCCTTTACTCTTTGATTTTTAATAGCTATATGCTGTGTATTTGCAACAACATCTGGGCAATGATGACATGCTAAAGTTACAAATACTTTAAGGTCAATATCTCCCTCTAACTTAGATATCCTCTCTAACACTTCTTGATCAAAGCTTTTTCCTTTTCCATCTAAGTTAAGCAAAGTAATCACAAAGGAATTAATCTCATGCCCTCCAGGTATACCGTAAAACTTTCCTCCTGTAAAATTACCTGTTGAATCTACAAAAGCCAAAGCAGGTAATCTTTCAATTCCAAATTCTTCAAACCTAGTATCATCTTTTGAAACATTTTCTACAAGTACTTTATCTGAAACAGTACTGAATTCTTCTAAAAATTTATAAAGTTCAACTGCTTTATCATTACCTTCATCCATAAAATTAACTATTTTCACTTGATTTTCTAATCTTTTAAATACTTCTTTTAATTGACCTAATAAACTAGCGTCTAATAATGCCATAATAGCCTCCTATTATTACAATGTTAATATAAAGTACATATCTTCCTATAGTACCTATCAAATCAAGTATAAAATTTTAATTTACATAGATATTAAAGATATGAACATTTTATCACTTTCTCGACAATTTATTTTTCAAATTCTAACTTTAGTTTAAAAAGAAAAGTGCCATTTAGGCACTTTTTACTAGATTTTACCTACTAAATCCAACCCTGGCTTTAAAGTTTCTTTTCCAGGTGTCCAGTTAGCTGGGCACACTTGATCTCCATGCTCCGCTACAAATTGAGCAGCTTGAACTTTTCTCAATAATTCTGAAGCATTTCTACCAATTCCTAAATCATGAATTTCATACAATTTAATTTCTCCTTCTGGATTTAGTACAAATGTTCCTCTTAAAGCCAATCCTTCTTCTTCAATTAAAACACCAAATTGTTTTGCTAATTGAGCTGTAGGGTCTCCTACTAATGGATATTTAACTTTTCCAATAGTTTCTGATGTATCTGCCCATGCTTTATGTACAAAGTGAGTATCTGTTGAAACTCCGTATATTTCTACACCTAATGCTTTGAATTCTTCGTATTTATCTGCTACATCTCCTAATTCAGTTGGGCAAACAAATGTAAAGTCTGCTGGGTAGAAGAAAAATACTGACCATTTTCCTTTTACGTCATCTTGAGTAATTGTTCTGAACTCACCATTTTGATATACTTCTGCTTTAAAGTCTTCAATTTTTTTACCGATTAATGCCATATTTAACCACTCCTTATTTATTTTTATTTTAATTTTTAATTTAACTTAGTTACAACTTTGTAACAATTACAAATTTAGTATACAACAGTAGTAGAGTATTGTCAACAATAAATTTCATTTTTTTATTTTTTTATTCTAACATCTATAAAATTCCTTTATAAAACATTTAACTTTCCTAAAAATCTATCAATAAAATCGTATAATTGCCAAAAGTAGATTAATATAGTATAATTGTAATCAGAATTATTAATACGGGAGGGAACAATGTTAGTAAATATTATAAAAGATTTAGATAAATCTTATGATGGTGCAATTGCATTTTTATTTGAAGGTGAAGAATTAACTCTACCTACAAAGTTTAATGAACAACTAGCTTTTGTAAAAAAAGCTATGGAAAAAGAAGAATTTACAGGTAAAATTGAAAAAAAACTTAATATAACCTTGAACTTAGATGGAGAAGTATTTGAATTGACTATGGTTGGGTTGGGTAAAAAAGATAAATTAGATGGATTTTCATTAAGAAAAGCTATTTTCCCAGCAGTTAAAGAATTAAAAAATAAAAGTTTAATAGTTTTTGCAGAAGGAATAGAGTTTCCCAAAGCCCTATTAGAAACTTTATTAATTGCTGATTATAAATTTGACAAGTACAAAAGCAAAAGTAAACAAGAGGATGATAAAAAAGATGAAGAAGGAAGTATCGATGTATTTGGAAACTATACAGCTAAAGATTTAGATGAAGCTAAAATATTAGTAGAAGGAATAAAAATTACTAGAGATTTAGTAAATGAACCTGCAAACATAATCTATCCTGAAACTCTCGCTGATAAAGCCATCGAATATGGTAAGGAATATGGTTTCGAAGTAGAAGTATTTGGAGATAAAAAAATAAAAGAATTAGGAATGAAAGCTTTTGCTGAAGTTGCTAGGGCAGCGGCGGCTAGGCCAAGAGTTATTGTAATAAGACATATGGGCGGAAATGAAGGAGATGAAATTTTAGGATTAGTAGGAAAGGGTCTTACTTATGATACAGGAGGACTTTCACTAAAACCTAGTACATCCATGGATACAATGAAATCAGATATGGGTGGCGCGGCTACTGTTATTGGTGCTATGACTGCTATTGCTAAGTTAGGTATCAAAAAAAATATAGTTGCTGTTATTGCAGCTTGTGAAAATTCAATTGGTGGAAATGCCTACAGACCTGGTGACATAATAGAATCTATGGCTGGTAAAACAATTGAAGTCTTAAATACAGATGCTGAGGGTAGATTGACACTTGTAGATGCTGTCCACTATATCTTAGATGTAGAAAAAGCGGATAAAGTATTAGATATTGCTACCTTAACTGGAGCTGCTTTAGTTTGTTTAGGAACTACTACTACAGCTTGTTTATCTAATAATGATGAATTTTATAAAAAAATCGAAGAAGCTGCAAGTGAAAGTGATGAAAGATTATGGAGATTACCAACTTTTCCTGAATATGGAAAATTAATTGAATCTAAAGTTGCAGATTTAAAAAACATTGGTGGAAGATGGGCCGGTACTATCACTGCTGGAATGTTTATTGAAAAATTTGTACAAGAAAAACCTTGGATTCATTTAGATATAGCTGGTTCTTCATGGACCGATGCACCTTATGATTATTATACATATGGCGGTACTGCACAAATGGTAAGAACATTAGTTAATTTTGCTAAAAAATAATTGACACATTTTAATTATTTTGATATAATTTATCCTGTTGTGTGAGCAACAGGTATGCGCTATTAGCTCAGCTGGTAGAGCACTCGACTTTTAATCGAGTTGTCACAGGTTCAAATCCTGTATAGCGCACCATTTTACGGGGCGTTCGTTTAGTGGTTAGGACTCCAGGTTTTCATCCTGGCAACAGGGGTTCGATTCCCCTACGCCCTACCAATATAAATATTAATCAGCTTAGGCTGATTTTTTTATGCTTTTTCCCTATTCAAGACGCATTTATTCCTCCATCAATTTTCTTCTTTCTAAAAATATATTACCTAGAATCTATAAAATAGTAGAATAATTCTAGAAAACTAATGAAACTAAAAACTTTAAATATTTTTACAAAGATTATTTAAATCTTTTCATATTAAAGAAATTCTATTATTTTATAATATCTAGTATAAGCATAATTTCTAATGATTTATGGTTAATTTTACAATAAAAACAAAAATAATATTTTGGATATTTAATGTTGACGCATATTTAAAAGTAAGATATTATTTAGTGTACGGGAGTGTGGTATATGAATTTGGTTAAGTTATTACTTGAAATAAATAAAATTGTTCATGATTTAAATTCAAACCTTAATCAAGAAAACTTGGGTTTAATTTTGTTTGAAAAAATCAATACTTTAACTAAGATTGATACTCTTGCAATAGGTAAGATTGATGAAGATAAAAAAAATATATTATATAATTTTTTAATTATTAAGGGAAAACCTGCAGAAAAATTAGTATTCCCCTTGGAAAAAAAAAGTAGTCTTGCTTATCATTGCATTTCAAATAAAGAAGTAGTTGTGATTAATAATATAGACAAAGAATATAAAAAATATATAAGTAAAAAAAATCATTCTCGAGAGATATATGAACCTAAATCTTTAATATTCATACCTTTATTTAATAAATTTAAACTTTTAGGTTTCATGACTATTCAAGATGAAAATGCAAATATTTTTGATAAAACAAAAGTTCTTTTCCTAAAAGAAATTGCTAAGTATATGGCTCTTATCTTAAGCAATTTGGAGAAGGAGAATGAGCTTAATAGTCAATTAGCAAGAGAGAAAAAGTTAAAAAAAGAAATGAGTGAAACTAATGAAACTCTAGAATACATTAGTAGTTTTATCTATGAAGTTATGAATCTTAATTCTTTAGATTCTGTTGCTAACAAAATAATAAATTCTTTTAAAGAGTTATACAATATTGAAAAAATAACTTTAACCCTTTATAAACCTTGGTTAAGGAAAAAAAGTGTCTTTTTAAACACTTTAAACAAAAATTTTTTGAAATTTTTTGAAGAAGATTATGAAAGTTCAATAAATATTAATAACGAAAAAAATTGTTGTCTCCAATATAATAACGTAAACATAGGTCATATCTCTATAGAGTCCTCTGATTTTACCTTTAAAAAAGTACATCCAACTTTTATTAATTTAATCTCGCTTGCAATATCAAATATTATGGATAATCAAAAGCTTGAAATGGAGATAGAAGAAAAAAGAAATCTAGCTACTGCTTTAAGACAGTCTTATGAAAACTTACAAACTATAAATAAAATAGGAGAAAAAGTAACTTCTACTCTAGATCTCCACCAAATTGGAATGCAAATTTATGAAAATATCCGTAAAATTTTTGAAGGAGATTGTATTGTAGGTCTTGCTAGTTATGATGAAGAAAAAAAACTTGTTTATTATGAATTTTGGATAGACTATGGTAGTTTATTATTTGATGAACCTTTTCAAATTGATGAAAAAGAAAATTATACTTCTTGGACAATCAAAAATAGAAAAATGTTAGTTATTAATAATGAAGAAAAGGAAAGAGAAAAATATATCTCTTCTACTTCTTTTTTTAGTATTTCTACTCCAAAATCCTTAGTATATATACCTTTATTTATTAGGTCAAGGCTAATAGGAGTTTTTACCTTTCAAAGAAAAGAATTTAATTATATGGATAACTATACTATTGAAGTTCTTAATAATATTAGTAATTTTTTAGCTGTAGCCCTTAATAATGCTATTGAAGCAAAAAAATTATCTAATGAGATAATAGAAAGAAAAAAAATCGAAGAAAAACTTAAGAAAACTAATATAGTTTTAGAAAAATTATCAAATGAAGATTCTTTAACAGGTTTGTATAATAGAAGATATTTTGAAAAAAACTTAGAAAAGATTTGGATTAAAGCTAGAGAGAAAAATGATTATATTTCCTTGCTCATAATAGATTTGGATTATTTTAAACAGGTAAATGATACTTTTGGTCATTTAGAAGGAGATAATTATCTATTAAAAGTAGCTGATATACTTAAAATGTATCAAAATAATTTTACTACTTTTGGAAGATACGGTGGAGATGAATTTGTTGGTTTATTCACCAAAGATATGGCTTTAAAAGTAGAAGTTGTTGCCGAAAAAATTATGAATGATTTAAATAATCTTCACCTTCCAAATCCAGCAATTCCTAACAGTCATTTGACTCTTACTATAGGATTAAGTATAATTATTCCAAATGATACTCTCAATTTAGATGACTTTTTTAGGAATGCTGATAGAGCCCTATATATAGGAAAGGAAAAGGGTAGAAATAGAATAATTAAATTTTAAGGAGAAAAAATGTTTAAAAAAGGAGATATTTTCTTATATCTTATTATTTTATCTATGTTTCTTTCTTTGACACTTGTTTTTATAAATATGCCAAGTGTTCAAGGAAGTAAAGTAGAAGTATACGTAAATAACAAACTTCGTGAAGTACATAAGCTCTCTAAAGAACCTAAGGAACATTTTGTTTATACAGATATAGGAGGTGTTAATCTATTCTTTTATGACAATGGAGTAGAAGTTACTAGTTCAAATTCTCCTAAGAAGTTAGTCGTTAAACAAGGCTTTATTAGTAAATCTGGAGAGACTCTAATAGGTGTTCCTGATAAGCTACTTATTAAAATAGTAGGTGATAATGAAGAACAATTAGATTATATACTAAGATAAAAAAAGGGTAACTAAATTATCGTTACTTTCAAGTTAAATATAAAAGACTGACCTTTTTATAATAGAGCCTGTAAAATGGACACTTAATAAAAGAATCCAATCTTTACAGGTTTTTTGTTATGCTCAAGTTAAACTATTAACCATAAACAAAATAAAATGAGTAAAAGATACTTTTTTGAAAATGAAAGAAAAATATTAGAAAAAAATAGGTTTGTTCCTAAAGTCTCAAAAGCAAATATTTCATATACAAATAAATTTAATAAACTGTATAAAAAAAGGAGTCTTAAATCGTAAAGATTATAGAAAAAATATTAAAGGGAGACCATCTAATAAGGAATTATTCCTAGAAGAAAAGTATAGGAGATTAGAAATGAGGGTTAAGTTACTTGAAATAGAAAACGAATTACTACAATAACTATTGATATTAATGAAATTTAAAAAAGATGACTCCTGTTCAGTATAGGAATCATCTTTTATCAATAACATAAATAGCCTCTTAATTACTTTATAAATGAACTTGCTATAACTTTTCCTTTTTCAGTATAAAAGACCAATCCTTGACCAGGTGTTACAGCTCTAAACATATCCTCTGAAGTAAACATAACTGTATTTTTATCTATTACTTTTATTACTCCTTTATGAAGTCTATCTCTTGACCTTGATTTGGCATAACACTCTAAACCATCCAATTCTTCTACTATATCTGTTGTAAATAAATTAATACTTCCACCAACTATTTTATTCTTGAATAATTTATCATTATCTCCAACTATTATTCTATTTTTTTCAGCATCTATTCTTAATACATATAAGGGCTTATGATAAGCAATTCCAAGCCCCTTTCTTTGGCCAATAGTATATAAGGCTATACCTTCATGTCTACCCACTACAGTTCCATCTTCTAAGATTATATCTCCAGCTTTTGAAATTTCTCCATTGGTCATATCATCTAGAAACTCTTTATATTTTCCGTCTTCTACAAAACAAACTTCTTGACTTTCACGTTTTGCGTAAGTTCTAACTCCTAATTCTTTCGCCAAAAATCTTACTTCTGTTTTTTCTAACTCACCTACTGGGAACATAAGATAATTTACGTATTCCTTCTTCATTTGGCTAAGAAAATAAACTTGATCTTTTTTAGGGTCATCTCCAGTAGACAAACACCCATCAACTAATCTTGCATAATGACCTGTTGCTAGTCTGTCTGCACCCATTCTTTTTGCAAATTCTATCATTTTGCCAAGTTTTATATTTCTATTACAGACCATACATGGATTTGGCGTTCTTCCCCTTGAATATTCTTCTATAAAATAATCTACTACTATCTCTTTAAATGGCTCTTCTAAGTTCACAACATAATGTGGCATACCCAAATCATCACAAACTCTTTTTGCATCATGTATATCATCTAATGAACAACATGTTTTAGAATTTGAATCTATTGCATACTCATCCATTCCGCTCCAATGTTTCATTGTTATACCTATTACTTTGTATCCTTGTTTTTTCAGTATGTAAGCAACTGTAGAGCTATCTACTCCTCCACTCATTCCCACTGCTACTGTAACATTTTGATTTTCTTCTTTGAATTCTAATAAATCCTTATAATTGTTGATATCTAGTACCATTTCCGCTCCTTTTCTTTTTTAAGAGATAGGAAAAAGCTATCCTTAAATTTATTAATATAAATCAGCCATATTTCTTTCTTGAATTATTGCTGTTCCTAACACATTTACAAATTCGTCTATTTCTTCTTTAGTATTGTATTTTCCTATACTAATCCTAATAGTTGCTTTTGCTCTTCTTTTATCAAGACCTATTGCTTCCAATACATGACTTGGACTAAGGGTACTCGATGAGCACGCACTTCCCGCACTGATACATATTCCTTTTAAATCAAGGGTATATAATAATGATTCTGCCTGAACGTTTTCTATAGTTAAGTTACTAATATTAAAAAGTCTATTGTCCAAATCTCCATTTACCTCTACCCCTTCAATCCTTTTTAATACTTCCTCTTCTAAATAATCTCTGAGTTCCTTTTCTTTTTTACCTTCTACATGGAAATTACTATAGACTACTTCACAAGCTTTAGTAAATCCACAAATTCCACTTACATTTTCTGTCCCCGCTCTTCTATTTCTTTCTTGAAAACCACCAGTGATAATTTTTTCTATTTTTGTACCAGTACTAATGTATAGAGCTCCTATACCTTTGGGTCCATAAATTTTATGTGCTGCTATGCTCATAAGATTAATATTATAATCTTTTGGATTAATAAGCATCTTCCCAAAAGTTTGAACAGCATCAACATGAAATATAATTTTATTTTTTTTTGCTATTTCACCTATTTTTTTTATATCCTGAATAGTACCTATTTCATTATTACCATGAATTATACTAATTAATTTTGTTTCCTTCTTTATACTTTTTTCAAGAATATCTAAATCTAATCTGCCCTTTAAATCAACGGGAACATATGTTACTTTAACCCCTTCTTTCTCAAGGTCTTCTAAAGTTTTTCTTACAGAAGAGTGTTCTATGGTACTTGAGATAATATGATTCCCACAATATTTTTTACTTTTCATTACTCCTCTTATTGCTAAATTATTTGATTCAGAACCAGAACTAGTATAAACTATCTCTCTAGGCTTTGCCGAAAGGTACATAGCAAGTGATTCTCTAGCTTGTTCTATTGCTTTTCTAGCTACTTGTCCTTGCCTATGAACACTTGAAGGATTGCCGTATATTTCTTTATCTATTTTATGCATTACTTCTAAAACATTGCTATCTATAGCTGTTGTTGCACTATTATCTAAATATATCATCTTGCCTCCTTTATAGCACTTCATATCTTTTCATTATAACAAAAAAAATAAGTTTTGAAAAGCAAAATTACATTTGAACCTTCAAAAACAATTGTTAGAAAAGAATCTTTTTCTCAGTAATTTTTACACTTCCTTAATATACAATTTTTATATTTTTCAAAAATTATAATAAAATTTAAAGCTTTTTGACTTTATACTGAAAATAATTGAATATTATTTTTTTAATTAAATTAATTTATATACTTAATAGAATTGACAATTTCTATAAAAAAATATTATAATTTTAGTCAATGGAGTTTATAAGGAGGAAATATGAAAAGTTTAAAATTACTGATTTTTTTGCTAAGTACATTTTCAATCTTAGCAAATGGAAGCATTTTTGTTTTACACCGTTTTGATGATAGTAGATATCCAAGTACAAATATGGAAACTGCTAGTTTAAGGAAATATTTTGATTATTTAAATGCAAATAATTATAAGGTAGTTCCCTTAAAAAATATGGTTGAAAAAATAAAAAAAAATGAAGGAATACCAGATAATTGGGTAGCATTCACAATAGATGATGCTTACAAAAGTTTTATTGAAAATGGTTTACAAGTTTTTAAAGAATACAATTTCCCTTTTACAGTATTTGTAAATACAGAAGCTGTAGATAGAGAATTCCCTGATTTTATGACTTGGGATGATTTACGTGAGGTTGAAAAATATGGAAGTATCGGCAACCATAGTCATACTCATATTAAATTAGTTAATAGTAGCAGAGAGGAAATATTGACTGATACCAAAAAAGCCATAGAGTTATTAGAAGCCAATTTGGAAAATCCTCTCAGATACTACGCATATCCATATGGTGAATATGACGAAAAATCAGCTGAAATACTCAAAGAAGCAGGAATTAATGTTATATTTAATCAAAGTACAGGAGCTGTTAGTAACAAGAGCAATATTTATAGTATTAATCGTAGTGCTTTGGGTAATAATGAAAATATTAAGTCAAAGCTTAATATTAAATATTTAGATGCAAAATGGAATGATGTTACTATTGTTGATAATAAAGTAATCAAAATCAAAGTCTCTATGCCTTTAGAAGTTGGAAAGGTAGAAGTGTATCTAAGCGGATATGGTTGGGAGTATGCCAATGTTGTTAATGGTCAATTAGAATACAATATTAATAAAGAATTGAAATTGAATAGAAGTAGGATTATTATTAAAGACTTTAACAATAGATGGACTTCTTATTTAATTATAAAATAATAATAATAGCTTTTAAAAGAATGTATTTTGTTCTTTGATTATAAGCGAATATATTGTATACTTAAGTAGCTATGGGCTTTTAGCCAGTTAGGACAGTCGGTTTGGGAGTGTGTTATGAATAAGGGGAAAATTGGTGATAATAAAATTTTATACTTGAATAAAGCTGATTTTGAATCAATCATCACTGATTATTATCTTAAAGATAAAAGTTTTTTTCTTTTAAATATAGAAGTATGCAATCCTTTTTCTTCAAGAAATTTTCAAAATGCCGAAGCATTATTAATTGTAAAATTAGTAAGTATTTTTGGCGAAGAAAAGGTTAACATTTATAAAACTAAAGCAGGAAGATTCAAAATGGCTTTATCAGACTTGAAAGCCAATGAAATAAAAAAAGATTTAAAAGAATTAATAAATTCTTTTAAAGTTCCTGTTAAAACTAATGACGGCTATATTTTTATAAATATAAAAATAGGTGTTGTATATTCAACTACAAAAGAATCCTTACAAAAGCTAGTATTAAGATCAAGATTAGCACTTATGTATTCAAAAGAAAATGAGTTTTCTGTATATCATAAAAACATGTATAAAAGGTACTATGTTGACTTAAAACTAGAAGAACTTTTATATGAAGCATATACTCAAAATGAATTTGAACCATTTTTTCAAGCTTATATTGATGCTAATACACAAGAAGTAGTTGGTGCAGAAGTTTTAATGAGATGGATAAAGTCTCAAGAAAAAATCATCCCACCAATTTTGTTCATACCCATATTAGAAAAAAATAAATTCATCATAGAAGTCGAACTAAAGTTTATTAGAAAAATTTTTACTATTTATAATGTGTGGAAAAGCAAATATAACAAAGAGTTCCCATTGTCTATAAATATCTCTGCAGTGCAACTTAGTAATTTGAAATTTATTGATGAAATAGAAGAAATTGTAAAAGAATATAAGATAAGTCCAGGTATACTCAGTTTTGAGATTACAGAGTCTTATGTAATAGAAAATGTAGCAAGTGCTGCTGCAACTTTAGAAAGATTAAAATTGTTGGGATTTAATATTTCTTTAGATGATTTTGGTACTGGCTATTCAACTCTAACACATTTAAAAAGTTTGCCGATAGATATATTAAAAATAGATATGGTTTTTATTAGAAATATAACAAAAGATAAAAAATCTGAAATTATTGTAGCCCAAATGATAGAAATGGCCAAAAAATTAAATTTGAAAGTTATTTGTGAAGGTGTTGAAACTGAGGAACAATATTTAAAATTAAGAGAATTAGGTGCAGATATTATTCAAGGATATTATTTTTCTACACCTATTCCAAAATCACAGTTTGAACAAAAATATTTAGTAAATATAGATGACTAAATACTTCTATAAATTTAATTTAAATAAATAAGATAAATTTTATTTTAAAAGACTGAAGTTCCTTACTTAATTTGACTTTGGTCTTTTCCTTTTAATTTTACCTTCTTAAATTATGAACTTTTATATGTTTCCACTATGTTTTTATCTATTTTTTGATATTATATCAAGTAAAAAAATTCCCTTAAAGTTAATAAGCAATATCATAGCCATATTAGCTCTTTTTTATTACCATCTACTTTAAGAGAATTATACCATTTAGATACTTATTTTCTTCTTTATCTATGTTTATCTATATAACATTCCCTTAGCTAAAATTTCTGATTTTTCATTTCCCACTAATAACTCAACTAACTTCAAAGCAAAGTCACCACTAGTTGCTGGTCCTCTTGATGTTATTATATTTTTATCTACTACTACTCCTTCTTCTGAAAGTTTAGCATTTAACAGATGCACTTCTCCCCCTGGATAACAAGTTGCTCTTCTATCTTCTAATAATGCAAGTTTACCTAATATAGTTGGAGCAGCACAAATAGCTCCTATCCATTTACCTTCTATATCAAATTCAATAATTCTTTTTTTTAATTCTTGATGACTGTCTAAATTGAGTGTTCCAGGCATACCTCCAGGCAATATTATCATATCAATTTTATTATAATCAACTTTATCAAAAACAGTATCACATTTAACTTTTATACCATGAGCTCCTACTACTTTTTTTTCATCAGTAATACTTACCATAAGAGTATCTATGTCGGCTCTTCTAAGTATATCTACAACTGTTAATCCCTCAATTTCTTCAAATCCTTCTGCAAAGTGCACAGCTACTTTTTTCATAATTCCTCCTTAAAAAACTTCTAAAATTCCGCTTATAAATGTTTTTACACCTATTGCCATAATAAATATCTGCATTACCCTCCCTAATACAAATAATACCAGTTTTCCAAGTACTTTTTCAATAAAATGAGAATATTTTAATAATAATTTAATAATACCAAAAACAACAAATGCTGCACCAATAACTTGTATAGCCCCAAATTCCCTTCTGATAATAAGTATTGTAGTCATAGAACCAGGTCCAACCATTATTGGAAAAGCCATTGGAATTATTCCTTGCTGTATCTCCTCCTCTTCAGTCATCTCTTCATCTTTTTTCAAAGATTTAGTTCCTTTTTTGTTAAACAAAAGATTTTTTAGAGCCACTACAACCAAAAGTATTCCACCTGCTATACGTATTTCTGTCATTTCTACCCTAAAAAAATAAGTCATGAGAATATCTCCTAATAAACCAAATAGTATTACTATTGTAAATCCAGTATATACTATTAAATCAAACAGTTTCTTTCTCGACCTAGGACTCATATCTTCTGTGAGTGTTACACAAAGAGGTACATTTCCAAAAGGGTTCAAAATTGCCAACAGGGACACACAATTCATTAAAAACTGTGTTAGCACATCTTCCATTCACTTCTCCTTATAAATACATTTTTAAAGATGATATATTCCATATATCATTCTTATACATTCACTATATCAATGGGCTAATTCTAACACACTTGTTATATTTAAGCAATAAAAAACTAGATTTTTTTTATTAAAATTTTTATATAGAGAAACTATAAGTAAACCATTGAAAAACAAGAGTTTTTCAACTTAAATTTTACTCTGAAAAAATGTTAGTTATTGGCCTTGAAATAACATTAGTATCTTTATTTAATATAAGTTGAATTATGCTTCTTTTAAACTAATTTTTTATAATTTCAAAATAAACATAACCTTTTTGTAGAGACTGTAGACAAATAAAATTTTCTTAAAAAAGGTTTTATTTGTTTTTTTATTTAGATGTACCTATATAAGAAATTTAGATTAAGTT